>DAOTXG010000218.1:0-8582 GCA_034435515.1 Anaerolineales bacterium | reverse complement strand
CTTGAGCACGGCGTTGCCGCGCCGGATATTCCAGACCACGCCGAGGGCAAACCAGCCCATGACCACGGCCACGAGGATGAAGAGAAGGGCTTGAGTCGGATCCATAGAGATTGCTGATTTGTGATTGCTGATTGTTGATTGACAATCATAAATCCAAAATCGGCAATCGGCAATCAGCAACTCGAGGAGAGTCCGTGTCGTCTTCTGTCCACCGTTGGTTGACCGCCGTGCGTGAATTCCTGTTCGGCATGATGGGCTACGAACTGGCCCATCACGCGCTGGAGATGCGCGCCAGCGTCGAGAGCCTGTTCATGCTGGCGACGGTGGGCGACATGCTCGGCGTGCCGATTCTGCCGCCTTACTACAGCCTGCGCCTCCTGCCCCACGTCGTGCCGCAGATCGCCACCTGGAAGCGGCGCATGCTGCGGGAGAAGGAATTTACGGACGAGCATGATTATCATCTGCACGGGTTGTGAGTTAGAATTCCTTCAGTTCCTTTAGTTCCCTCAGTTCCTGAAGTTCCGTTTTCGAAGGAGAGCGCGATGTCCGAGCAGCCCCAAAAGAGTCTCTGGCAAAACTTTAAAGAGGTTATTTACGGCATGGCGGCGCATGATATGAGCCGTTATGCCTTGCGCACCCGCGCCAGCATGGAGCATCTGTTCATCCTCATCACCATGGGCGACCTGCTGGGCGTCCCCATCCTGCCGCCCTACTACAGCCTGCGCCTCCTGCCCCATGTCGTGCCGCAGATCGCCACCTGGAAACGGCGCATGTTGCGGGAGAAAGATATTTCGGACGCGATGTTTTAGCGGATAGCAGATAGCGTATGGCTGATAGCAGAGAGGCTACCATCCGTTTACTATCTGCCAGCGGCTATCAGCCCTTCGCCATCGGCTCCTGGAGATTTCATGTCCCTCAAAGAAACCTTTTTGAGAAACCCCGACCGCCGGTACGTGATGTTCGGCGGCAAGGGGGGGTTAGGCAAGACGACGTTTTCGGCGGCCACCGCTTTCTGGCTGGCCGCGCTGGGCAAGAAAGTGCTGGTCTTCTCGGTGGACCCGCAGGCCAGCCTCTCGGATATCTTCGAGCAGAACATCTTCGGCAAGGGGCCGGTCAAGATCAAAGACAACCTGTGGGCGCAGGAGATTGACGCCGACAGCCACATCAAGGCTTACCAGAACGAAATCCGCCAGAAAATCCTGGACATGTACGGCTTCGACAAAGTGCCGGACGAGATCGAGCAGTACATCCAGGCGGCCAGCGCCGAGCCAGCCATGGAGGAGAGCGCCATCTTCGACGCGGTCGTGGACATCGTGGTGAAGGGCGACTACGATTATTACATCTACGACCTCGTCCCGCTCGGCCACGCGCTGTATTACCTGAGCATGGCGAAGGTCTACGACGAGTGGATCAACCGCATCACCAAGCTGCGCGAGGAGATGCGCGAATACGAGGAGATGGTCTCGCGGCTCAAGCAGGAGAAACAGACCGAAGAGGACAAGATCCTCACCGAACTGATTTACATCAAAAACCGCATCAACGCCTCCAGCCGCATCCTCACCGACCGGGAGAAGACGGCGTTTTTCTTCGTCGTCGTCCCGGAGGAGATGATCATCCTCGACACGCGGAAGGCGGCGAAGCTCTTTGCCGCCTTCGACGTGCCGATCGCCGGGTACGTGGTCAATCGCGTCGTTCCCCGCGAACTGCTGGGGCAGGACATCCCGCCGTATCTCCGGAACCGGATTGAAATGCAGGCGAAATATCTGGAGCAAATCAAGGCCGAACTCGGCGCGCAGGTGCAGGCCCACGTGCCCGAACTGGAGCGCGACGTAACCGGCCTGCCGATGATCGAGAAATTGGCGGGAATCATGTACGGCGGGTAGCAGAGGGCAGATAGCAGATGGCAGATGGCAGGATCGTCTCACGAATATGGAGCGCTGGTGTCGTGACCGCTTCGCGTCAGTCGTCTGGCCGATAAGTGACGGAAAGCGACTAACCCCACAGGGGCGCTTCGCGGAGTCGCCACGACAAGCTATGTTCGTGATGGACTGATAGCGGATAAGGAATCACTGTCCTGGTAAGCGGAGGAGACTCAAGGATGATCGACGTTAACCCTCTTCATTGCATTACACCGCCGCACATGCTGCGGGAGATTGTGGCGCGCGGAACGCCGGCCCAGCGGGATTGGGCGGTGCGGACGCTCCGGGTGTCGGAGCAGTTCCGGGGGCAGCGGCAGGCTTTCTTTGGCGCCGCCGAATTAGCGGCGGCCGTGGCCGCCGCTGCCGGTAAAGAGCGGATCGTCTACGATGCGCAGAATGGCTCGACCCTCCCCGGCCAGAAAGTGCGCGGCGAGGGCGACCCAGCGACGGGCGACAAGGCGGTGGACGAAGCCTACGACGGCTCCGGCGCGACTTATGACCTGTTTCGCGATGTCTACGAACGAAACTCGATTGATGGCAGCGGCCTGCGGCTGGACTCGACCGTCCATTACCAGAAGGGCTACGACAACGCCTTCTGGAACGGCCAACAGATGGTTTACGGCGACGGCGACGAAGACCTGCCGGAGGCCGAGCGGCTGTTCAACCGTTTCACCATCTCGGTGGACATTATCGGGCACGAGCTGACCCACGGCGTCACGCAGTACGAGGCCAAGCTCATCTACTTTGATCAGCCGGGCGCGCTCAACGAGTCCATGTCCGACGTCTTCGGCTCGCTCGTCCGGCAGCGCATCTTCAACCAGACGGCGGATCAGGCCGACTGGATCATCGGGAAAGGGCTGTTCACGCCCAACGTCAACGGTCAGGGCCTGCGCTCGATGGCCGCGCCGGGGACGGCTTACGACGATCCGGTGCTGGGCAAGGACCCTCAGCCGGCGCACATGCGGGATTACAAGAACGTCCCTTACGACAACGGCGGCGTGCACATCAACTCCGGCATCCCGAACCACGCCTTCTATCGCGCGGCGCGGGCCATCGGGGGCTTCGCCTGGGAAAAGGCCGGGCGCATCTGGTACGTGGCCCTGCGCGACAAGCTCGGGGCGCGCTCCGATTTTCAGGCGGCGGCTAACCTGAGTTTTCAGACGGCGGGCGAGTTGTTTGGGGCAGGGGGCCTGGAGCAGCAAGCCGTCCGCACGGCCTGGGCGGACGTTGGGATAAATGTCTCTGAGGGCCAGCCGCCGCCCAAAGGGTGTCTCCCGACCCTTGCAGGGCTTTTGAGGCCTGCGCCTCAAAAGCGATAATCAGAATCGCGAACGGCTGTCATTGGGTAGTCACGACTTCAGTCGTTGGCCAGCCGCAAACGACTAAAGTCGTTACTACGCCTCCATCAAAATCAGGTTGATTGACCACCAGGGCGCAACCAGTTATGTGAGGTATGTATGCAGATTCACTTTGAGCGCACCGGGGGTATCGCGGGGATGCGAGTGGCAGCGACAATTGACACCGGAGCGTTGTCCCCGGATGAGGCGCGCGACCTGCAAGCGCTGGTCGAGGCGGCTAAGTTCTTCAATCTCCCGACAGTTATCGCCTCGCCGACGCCGGGCGCGGATCAGTTCCAATACCGGGTGACCGTCGAGGCCGAGGGCCGCCGCCATGCCGTCGAGGTCGGCGACGCGTCCGTTCCCGACGCGCTTCAGCCGCTGCTCCGGCGGCTGACGATCCTGGCCCGCTCGGCTGGGCGCGACAAGTGACAAGAGTTCATTGGCGAGACTTGGGATACGCGATAGGCGATAGGCAATAAGTCATTGGACGAGGCAAAAATCTGTCTGTTATGTTCAAGCAGCGCTTTACTGCTTATGAAATCTTCCAGGTTTTTGTGGTTTGTTCTTTTACAGTTCACGTCTGGTCCGTCTATAACTTACTTAAGGAGGCGCCCGCCTGGATGCTCAGGATGAGCGCCGGGGAGCTCACGGCGACCATTGCGTATGTCCTGGCCTTCACGTTGTTCGAAAGCGTCGTCGTTTGCTTGGGGATAGTGCTGTTGGGCGTTTTGTTGCCATCGAGATGGTTGAGAAGTAAACTGGCGACTTTAGCCAGCGTCGTCCTGTACCTGGCCATTTTAGGGTCTGGGGTCGCGTATAAATTGGGTGCGAGGCCGGAGACGTGGGCGGGTAAGGAGTTTGTTTTCGCGGGCAGTCTCTTCGTGGCCGCCAGCGCCGCGGCGTATCTCTTTGTTCTACGCTTTCCGGGACTGGAACGAAAAATCCTTGCGATCGTTGACCGGGTCAGTGTGCTGACCTTGGCCTATGTTTTCTTTGATTTAATCGCCGTCCTCGTCGTGATTATTCGCAATGTTTGAAAACGCAGGCATGAAGCCACAACTGGGCAGGCGTGATTTTCTAAAATGGGCATCCCTGCTGCCTTTCCTCGGAGTGAAATGGCCCGGTCTGGTTGACCAACCGAGGGGATTTTCCCGAGACTCACAGGCGCCGAACGTGCTCATCCTGGTATTTGATACGCTCTCGGCGCGGCACGTCTCTCTCTATGGCTATCAGCGGGAGACGACCCCTAATCTGGCCCGGTTCGCAGAACGGGCTACGGTGTATCACGCGCACTCGGCCGGGGGTAACTTTACTTCCCCTGGGACGGCTTCTCTCCTCACGGGGACCTATCCCTGGTCGCACCGGGCTTTCCATATTCAGGGAACGATGAGCCGTTTGTTTGAGGCAAGAAATATTTTCAGTTTGTTTGGCTCAAAGGGTTACTATCGGATTGCGTACACGCATAATCAGGCAGCGGATGCGCTTCTTTACCAATTGCGCCAGCATTTAGACGAGCGCAAGGAACCTCGGGAACTTTCTGTGTTGTTCCACCCCGTCCCCGACCGGTTGTTTCCGAACGACTATAATGTCGCTCGCACGGCTGAGGCTCAGTTTCTCAGGGGCGGGATTGGCGAAGATTTGTGGCCGAGTTCCCTGTTCCTTGCCTGGTTTTACAATACGCTCTGGGGTCAACGCGCCTGGTCTGTGAAGCAAAAACTCGCCGACGCTTTTCCGCGAGGCGCGCCAGATTACAACTCCCAAGAGCGCTCGGGTCTGATCCTCCTCCTCGAAGACGCCATTGACTGGCTGCAGACCCAGGTAAGCCGCCTGCCGCGACCCTATCTGGCCTATATTCACTTATTCCCGCCTCATGCGCCTTACGCGACCCGGCGTGAATTTATAGACATTTTTGACGATGGCTGGGCGCCCCTGCCCAAGCCGCGCCTCTTTTTTGACCAGGAGGCCAGTGAAGAGCATCTCAACCTGCAGCGGCGGTTGTATGATGAAACCATTGCTTACGTGGATGCTGAATTCGGGCGGCTGTACGACGACCTGCAAAAGACTGGGGCGTTGGAGAATACCTGCCTCGTGTTCACCTCGGATCATGGTGAGATGTTTGAGCGGGGGATAATCGGGCATGTCACACCCGCCCTCTATCACCCGCTCGTCCACGTTCCCCTTCTCATTTCCAGGCCCGGACAGGCCGTTCGCGAGGAGGTGTACACCCCGACCAGCGCCGTGGATGTGTTGCCCACCCTGCTGCACGTCACCGGACAGCCTATACCCGAGTGGTGCGAAGGCGAGGTCTTGCCGCCCTTTGGCGAGGGAGCGGCTAAGAGCGAACGGGGCATCTTCACGGTTGAAGCCAAAGAGAACCCGAAGCAGGGGCCGCTGACGAAAGGAACGGTATCTCTGCGGCGAGGCCGCTATCAGCTGATCCATTATTTTGGTTATCTGGGAGTCGAGCGGGAGTTTGAGTTGTATGATCTGGAGAATGATCCGGAAGAGAGGGAAAACTTATATTCCCCCAACAACCCCCTGGCAGTAGAACTCCAGAAGGCGTTGGAGGAAAAACTGCAAGAAATGAATCGCCCCTATCTGGCCTGATCGGCCAGATGATTTTCGGCGTATCACGAAAATGTCACCCGGAGACGAGATGAAAATCGTCCTAAAAGCTCTGTGCCTGGCGCTCTGCTTAGGATTTCTGACCGCGCCTCCGGCGCAGGCCGGCTACATTGATCCCAATACGGGCGGGCTGCTCTTCCAGTTGCTGGCCGCTTTGTTCGCCCTTTTCTCGGGTGTGATCTTGTTTTTTTCTGGTCGCATTAAACAAGCCCTCTTTCGCGTCCGGCGCTTTCTGCGCGAGGCAAGAGCAAAGGATGGAGCAGGCAGCCAAACGGACGAGGACAAGGGATGAAAACCCTTCTGCTTGGTTTTGACGCCTTTGATCCTGGCGTGGCCGAACGGCTGATGGCGCAAGGGCGGCTGCCGAATCTAGCCAAATACCTGAGGGAGGACGGCTATGCTCGTTTTGCGGTTGCTAACCCGCCTCAGAGCGAAGTCTCGTGGACCAGCATTGCGACCGGCTTAAACCCCGGCGAGCATGGAATATTTGACTTCGTCCACCGGGACGCCGCCTCCTATTCTTTGTATGTCTCTTTGCTTCCGACCAGACGCGGCCTGGCGGGGACGCACTTTGCGCCGCCTTTCTCGGCCGAGACCATTTTTGATCGGGCGGCGCGCCAGGGGTTTCCCGCCACCGCCTTATGGTGGCCGGCGACGTTCCCGGCCCGGCTGGGTTCCCCAGTCCGAACCCTGCCCGGTTTGGGTGCCCCCGATATTCATGGCCGGTTGGGGGTTGGCGCGTTATTTACGACCGAGCCAGGTCAGGCGAACGAGAAGTGGAAGACCTCCGTCGAGGCTCTGAACGAGCGAGGCCGGGCCCGCTATGCCGGTCGCCTGAGGGGGCCCGCGCGAAAGACGCGGACCGGTATTCAAGAGGCTTTCGTCGGCTTTGAACTCGAGCTGTCAGCCGATCGTTCCGCTCGACTAAGAATTGGAAAGCAAGTCGTCGAACTGGAACAAGGAACGTGGAGCGCGATCCTCGAAATTCCTTTCAGGACGGGGTTGTTCTATACGCTTCAGGCTGTAACCAGAGTCATCCTCACTTCGACCCGGCCCGTGGTGAATTTATATTTCTTGCCGCTGCAGATTCATCCTTTACATACCCCCTGGCCCTACGCCACGCCGCGGGGCTTCGTGAAGCAGGCTTGGGAAACGTGCGGACCATTTCTGACGCTGGGCTGGCCCCAGGATACCTTCGGCCTGGAGGACGGATGTATCAGCGATAACCAGTTTCTTGATTTATGCCAGGCGATTTGCGACGCCCGCCAGCGAATATTGTTTCTCTGCCTGCGCGACTTTCGCGAGGGGCTTCTGGCTTCCGTATTCGATTCCCTGGATCGTATCCAGCACATGTTCTGGCGCGACCGGCCGGACATCGTCGAACAATGGTACGAGCAGCTGGACGGTCTGGTCAGCCGCGTCGAGCTGGCGCTCCAGCCGCATGGGAGCGATCACACCAAGATCGTGGTTGTGTCAGATCACGGATTTGCCAATTTTAACTTCAAAGTTCATCTCAATCGCTGGCTCGTGGAACAAGGATTTTTGACCCCTCAAACCGAAGCGGCCGCCAGCAATCTGAAACAGGTGGACTGGTCACGCAGTCAGGCGTACACCATCGGACTTAACAGCCTTTACCTGAACCTCGAAGGTCGCGAAGGACAGGGCTGCGTCGCGCCCGACCAGGTTGACGCATTGACGCAAAGGCTGCGAGACGCCTTGCTTGCCTGGCGCGCGCCGAACGGCCAGCCTGTAGTCAATCGCGTTTGGGCCAGGGAGGAGACATTGACCGGCGCGCTGGCCGTCTATGGGCCGGATTTGCTCGTCGGTTATGCGCCTGGTTATCGGGCTTCGGCGCAAACCGGCTTAGGCGCCTGGGGAGAAACGCGCCTTGAACCCAATCACGATCACTGGGGCGCGGATCATTGCTTTGATCCGGCCGCCGTGCCCGGCGTGCTTTTTTGCAACCAGGGGTTAAGGGACTTTCCTTCTCCTTCCTACCAGGACATTCCCTGGTTGACGATTGGGGAGGGGCCGGACAGGGGGCGCTCAGCGCCGCCGCCCTCTCTCGCGGATCAGACTTACGATGCTGAGGAAGAGAAAGCGGTGGAGGAAAGGTTAAAGAGCCTGGGGTATCTCTAAGAGCCTGTTTGACAAATGCTCAAACGTCCCCGCGGGCGTGCCCAACCGCGGGGACGCGGTTGGGGAGCATTTATTAAACAGCCTCTAAATAAGCGATACGCGATACGCGATCAGTCATTAGGACTCGTCTAAGAACAACTTCCCGTTTTCTAGCGTAGGAGCGGTTTTCAACCGCGAGGGTCGCGGCTACAAGCCGCTCCCACGGTGGTGACAGTGCGGAAGTTATTTTTAGACGGCTCCTTAGCGAGGACCAAGAATGCCACAAATCCAGACTTCCATGCGCGACTACTTCCAGTCGCACCCTAATCTCAAGTTCGTCTTCTTCGGCGGCAAGGGCGGCGTGGGTAAGACCGTCGCCGCAGGCGTGACGGCGCAATGGCTGGCCGGGCAGGGCAAGCGTACCCTCCTCGCCTCTACCAACCCGGTGCACAGCCTGTCGGGCCTGCTGGACCAGGACGTGTTCGGCAAGCACGCGCCCGTCAAAGGCGTGCCCAACCTGTGGGCCTACGAGATTGACACCAGGGACACCATCGAACGCAGCAAGGTCGAAATCCGCGAG
>DAOTXG010000217.1:0-6165 GCA_034435515.1 Anaerolineales bacterium | reverse complement strand
TTATCGAGTGGGGATGGGACAATCTCGCCACATACTCTAAACGCGATGCTGGAACGCTGGAGGGAATCAAGAAAAGAACTTACCGCGCTGCTGGCGCGCTCAATCGAATGGAGAAAACCAATCAGAAAGTCGCACGGAGTGCGGAGCCATTACCCGTTGATCGAACCCTATTAGTCGATCGTGGGCAGATTAGCGTCGTTTCATTAGCCGGTTATACCAGCGACTTCCAAGCAACTATTTATAGTCTCATTGCAGAAAAGCTCTTTGATGCTCGGGTGGATGGCGCTTTGCGTTGGCCCGTCTTGTTGCTTTTAGAGGAAGCACATAACTTCGCTCCTGCTCATGCCGGCACACCCGCTGAACAAAGAGCGATCACGACTACCAAGCAGATTGCTCAAGAGGGCCGTAAGTTTGGGGTCGGTCTGATTCTGATTAGCCAGAGGCCTTCACGATTGGATGAAACCACGCTGTCACAATGCAATTCCTTTGTCATCATGCGTATGGTTAATCCGGCAGATCAGAATTTCGTCAGGAAAGTAATCGAGAGTCTAGGTGAAGATGAAGCGAAAATGCTACTAGATTTAGATGTGGGGGAGGCCCTGCTCTCAGGCCAGCTAATCAATTTTCCTGTCCTCGTTAGGATAAAAGAGCCGGCCTCAAAGGGCGAGAGAGAAGAGGAAGATGCATTTGTCGTATTAGAAAAGGCCTATCGTGAAGTAAGAGGCTAGAGGAGCACACGTGTTAATCGTCGCCGGAACAACCCTCAAACAACTCGAGCCTCGCGTCTGGGATCCAAACTCTCAATACTACCTCCCACAGCTTCGCGCCATCATGGTGTCCTTCGCTGAGTTTCAATTTGCAAAGACCCTCCGTGAAAAGGCGCTGGACGAAGGCATACGTAAGGCTCTCGGCGCACCTAAAGGCGTTTATGTTTATCTTGATAACGGAGCATTTAGCAGCATTCGCTCCGGCAAATCGCCGGATAGTCGGGCTTATTGGAAGTTTGCAAAGGCAGTCAAGCCGGATTGGTATCCCATTCCCGCAGATTTCATTCCTCTGCCCAGTATGAGTCAGGCAGAGCAATATCGGTGCTTCAAGAAGACGATGTACTATAACGACAAGTACGGCTCCGATGGTTGTGTGCCTGTGGTTCATGCGGGAGTGAAACTTGAACAGTATCTAAAGGCATTTGCAGTGCATGACGACTTGAGCCAAAAGGAGATGCTCGCCTTAGGTGGACTGGTGCCTCAACTTCTACAAACAAAAGGCACTGGCCCAAAAACTCAAGTCGTGGACTCTATCCTTACTGTCCGAAAGCAATTCAAAGGCAAGATACACGTTTTTGGCATTGGTGGAACTGCTACTCTCCACTTGGCTGCAATTCTCGGACTAGACTCGGCTGATAGCTCCGGTTGGCGGAATAGAGCAGCCCGAGGAATTATTCAATTGCCGGGGCGAGGGGACAGGCTTCTCACACAGCTGGGCAATTGGCGCGGACGAGGGTTAGACAAAACAGAACGGGAGATGTTGGCAGCGTGTCAATGCCCTGGCTGTGCTGAGGCTGGCGTTATGGGCTTGAAGGCCTCGGGCGCAGTTGGCTTCTATCGCCGGGCCACGCATAATCTATACGTTTTGCTTAAGGAACTCGAAGAGATTGAAAAGCGATTGCGGGATGGAACCTATAAAGCCTGGTATCCGACCCATGTATTCAATGGCGTCTTCTTGAGACTGATTGATTACGCGCTGACACAGAAGCAAAAGCATTTTTCGAGCTGAGTCAAATGAAGGAGCGAACCCCTTTGTTCGAGATCGCCGCTAACGAATTCGCTGCTTTCAAAATTCGTTGTTGTGCCGAGACGTTCCACCGGAACGTCTCTACTCTTACCTCAACGTCTCCACAATCTCCAGCCGCCCTGCCTGCCGCGCCGGGGTGAGGGCGGTTATCGAGGTTAAGATTTGCTTTTTGCGCCTGGCGTCAACGGATACGAAACGGATAAACGGATAGTGTGCGATCAATCCGATTACGCGAAGCGGTTGTATATCCATTGACACCGCGTCAAAATCATTTTCTGAATCTCTATAGCTTGCGCACGATGTCATGATTATTGAGAATTGGGATTAATGCGGCGCGGCGTCTTGCCAATCATCTCAGGCTGAACACCGCCACCGCATAACCCTGAGTTGAACCAAACCGAGCCGTCCGCGATAGCAGCGAACGGCTCGGAGTATTCTCATACCCACGCCACATGCCCTACCGCGTCGGCCCCGCCCGACTGGTCAATTGATTGGGCGGCGTCTGGTGTGCCTGAGCGGTGGAAATTATAGACCTCTACTTTTTCAGGCGCAACTGAGGGCGGTTGCTCCCAGGGCTGTTGCAAAGCCCCGACGATTGAAATCGTCGGCTAAAACTGGGAAACCCCTGCTAAAGCAGGTTGAAAGCGTCCCGCAGTGCGTTTCAACGCACTTCCCGGTTTTAGCCGCGAAATTCACACGTCCCCGAAGCGTAGCGGAGCGGGATTTCGCGGGCCTTGCAGCCGCGACATAACCGGGCTTGACAGGCAGCCATCGCGGGCGCCCGCTTCGCGCCGCTCCTACGGCAGTGTCACCGCCTTTGCCTCCAACCCCTGCCAACTCACCGACATATTCCCGTTCGTCCGGTCGTACAGAAGGAAGCCATAGAACCCCTCGGCCAGCGTCGCCTCCTGTGCGGAGAAGAGATACTGGTCGTTGACGTAAAACCGCATCTGGTCTTTGTGCGCCCAGACCGTCACGGTGTTGTCCGCCCCGGCGCCGGGCTTGATTGCGGGCGACGACGTCCAATCCACGATGACGGTCACGTCGCTGCCTTTCAGAATCTCAAGCCGGGCTGCGCCGTTACATCGCAGTTTGAAGGTGTAGAAAGTGTAATTGCCCTCGGGATCCACTGCGCCCCGGAAGAGCAGGGCGTATTCGTCGGCGTCGGCGCAGACGTTGGTGTGTGCGCTCACGCGGATTTGCTGATCGCCGACTTTCACCGTATCCGGGCTGATCGTGAAGCGCCACGTGCCGCTCTGCCTGGCTGTCCCGTTAAGTTGCCCTTCCTCCAACGACGCCCGGAAACTGGCCGCGTCGTCCTCGAATGTCCAATACCAGCCGCCGGTCCCGTCGAGGTTGTCCCTGAACACCACGTCGCCCACGCCCTCGTTCGGGTCGGGCGTCGGCGGGATGGCGGGGGTGGCGGTGGGGGCAGGGGGTAACGTGGCCGTCGGCTCGGGCGCGTCCGTCGGTTGCAGCGTGACGGTCGGGATGATGACCGGCGTGGTTGGGTTCACTACCGCCGTGTTGGTGGGAATGGGCTGCGTGGGGACTGACGCAGGCTGAGTTTGGGCGCGGCACGCCGCGAGAGCCAATCCAGCCAGGGCTAACCCCAACGCCAAACGAAAATGAGACATGCGAAACCTCCTGGGAGCGGAAAGTAAGAGCAGGCTGCCCCCGTGACTCAACATGCACATCATAACCCAAACCGATTACAGCCATTCGCAAGCCGGATGATGATCCGGTAAAAGACTGTTACCGATTGGTAATACACTCCACGACGTTAACGTTTCTCTGATTAACCTGAGGAGCAGGGCTTTTCCATTTTCCCTTGACTGAAAGCTCCTAAGTAACTCCTCAAAAGTTTTCCCTACTTTTTTGCTCCCGCCGGATTTGTAATCCGGCGGCCGGGCGGCGGATTGCAAATCCGCCGCGAGCGTGAGAAAAAGTAGTAAGAAGTTTTGGATACTTACTTAGTGTGGCGTGGGAGCGGATACGCTTCGCGTCCGCGATGGGCCGCTGGATTTGCCGTAAGGGTCGCGGTTACAAACCGCTCCCACGACTTTGGAAAAGCCCTGAACTGAGGAGGATGAGGAATTGACATTTCTGTGGGAAAATCGCCGCCGATGTCTCGCGCCTCTGTTTTGACCTTCGTCGTCTTTCTCGCGCTCGGCCTCGCCGGCGGGCTGTACTTCGGCTGGGTGGTCAGCCCGGTCGAGTACGTGGACACGGCGCCGTTTTCCCTCCACCAGTCTTATAAGGACGATTACATCCTCATGATCGCCGCCGTCTACTCCGGCGACGGCGACCTCGACGCGGCGCGCGCCCGCCTGGCCGCGCTCGGCTTTGACGACCCCGGCCCGGCCGTCGCCGCCGCCGCGCAGCGATTGATCGCCGCTGGCCAGCCGGAAGCCGACCTGCGCCGCCTCGCCGCGCTCGCCGCGGCCCTGGACGCCGTCACGCCGGAGATGCGGCCTTATCTGCCATGATGAGCCGCGCCTTGTCCGCCGTCTTCGGCCTCCTCGTCGGCGTGGGGATGGGCCTGCTGTATGCGTGGGTGGTCAGCCCGACTCAATATACGGATACCGCCCCTGCTTCCCTGCGCGCGGATTACAAGGCCGAGTACATTCAACTGGTTGCGCAGGCCTTCGCGAAGGAGGGCGACGTCGAACGCGCCCGCGCCCGCCTGGCTACGTTGGGCGAGGCCGGGTCGGTTCGGGCAGTCACCGCGCTGGCCCAACGAGCCGCGGCCTCGGGCGAGGAGGCGGAGGTTGGACGAAGCCGGTCGCTGGCGGCCCTCGCGGCGGCGCTCGGCGCCCGCCCGGCTTCGCCCACCCCGAACTTGACTCCGGCCACGCCCGAAGCGCCAACCATTACCCCCGCGCCAACCGAGCCGCCTCCGCCGACGGCGACGACCGCCCCGACGCCCGCGCCGACGCGCACGCCCGCTGCCGCCAGCGGGTTTGAGTTCGTGGGCCGGGAGGCGGTGTGCGATCCCAAACTCGCTCAACCGCTGATCCAGGTCGTGACCTCAGGCAGAGATGGCAGCCAGGTTCCGGGCGTGGAAGTGGCAGTGGAGTGGGACGGCGGTTTTGACCATTTCTTCACCGGCCTCAAGCCGGAGTTGGGCAACGGCTACGGCGACTTCACTATGACGCCCGGCCTGATCTACAACGTCCGGCTGGTCAACGACCCCGCGGCGGTCGTCACCGGCCTCGCCGTCGAAAACTGCACCGACGCCGCCGGGAGGACGTACTTCGGCTCGTGGCAATTGGTCTTCAGACAGCCCTGACGTATTGCGTATTACGTATTGCGTAGCGTGTCAGGCGGAACACGGATCACGTATTACGTATTACGTTTTACGTATCACGTTTTACGTTTTACGTATCACGCATCCTTCGCCTCGCCAATTCTTCTTTCAGATACCTGATCTGCGGCGTATCGCCTGGATCAATACCGTAGCACATGGCGAGGTAGTAGGCGGTGTAATCGCCGTAGTGCAGGGTGGTGAGGATGTGCGCCAGCGGCGATTGGCCCGCCGCCTCGATTGCGTCGGTGTTGAAACCGGCGGTCATGTAAAGCTCGCGGGTCAGGTCGGCGCGGGCGCGGTTGCGCGGGTGCTCGCTCACCGAGCGCAGGAACAGCACCATGAATTTGCTCACCAGCGCCTCGGGATACATCGTCCCGGCCACGGCGTGGTGGTCCATCTCCGGCAGTTCGTCGGCGGCCGCCCAGGCCTTGGCCGACTCGTTGAGCAGCATCTTCCAGCGCCGCGCCACGGGGACGAGATAATCCGCGGCGAAGACCGCGCCGATGCGGTCCATGAGTTGCCCGGCCATGCGCTTGGCCGGGTTGCGCATGACCAGACTCTCGGCCCGCAACGAATTTTGCTGGGCGCGCAGGGCTTCTACCCCCTCGGCGACTTCTGCCGATGGGTCGGCAATAAACCCCAGTTTCGTCAGCGCGGCCAAAGCCAGCATAAACAGTGAGCCAACAGCCATGCGCGGTTGCAGGTCATCTGGCAGGCGCCAGGCCGGCGCGCCATGCCTCTTGGCCAGCGCCGCCAACTGCCCGCCCCCGGTGATCGCCAGCAGTTTGGCCCCACGCGCCAGCGCCGTTTCACATGCGCCCACTGTCTCTTCCGTATTGCCGGAGTGCGAAAGGCCGACGACGAGTGTCTCGCGCCCGATAAAGGCAGGAGGGACGTAGTTGCGCAGCAAAGTGATCGGTACAGGACACGCATAGCGGGACGCGGCGAGCGTCTGCGCCAACTCGCCCGCAA
This sequence comes from Anaerolineales bacterium, assembly GCA_034435515.1. Classification (GTDB taxonomy): domain Bacteria; phylum Chloroflexota; class Anaerolineae; order Anaerolineales; family UBA6663; genus DATDRS01. The sequence continues at coordinate 89 of DAOTXG010000217.1, read as the reverse complement.
TGGCCGAGCCGCCCATGCCGACGAGGACGATGTGCCTGACGCTTCTGTAGTCGGCGGGGAGGGCCGACGACTGGCCGGGCGCCCAGGCG
>DAOTXG010000216.1:0-15557 GCA_034435515.1 Anaerolineales bacterium | reverse complement strand
GCGTCGGTTTCCTTGCGGAACTGTTGCACGTCGCCGATGGCCTGAAGCACGTTGGCTTCGCCCAACTTATCGCCCACTTGCTTGAAGAGCGTCAGGGCTTGCTGGTAACTGGCGAGGGCGGCGTCGGTTTCCTTGCGGAACTGTTGCACGTCGCCGATGGCCTGAAGCACGTTGGCTTCGCCCAGGCGGTCGCCCACGGCGCGGAAGAGTTGCAAGGCCTCCTGTAAGTGAGTGTCTGCCAGTTGCCATTCGGCGCGGTAGTAATGGCGGCGGCCAGAACGGAAATTGATCTCGGCCTGTTGTTTGGTGGAGAGAGAGATTTCAGGGGCGAGGCCGATTTCCATGAGCGCGGCCCATGTGGGGTGGTCAAAGGCAAAAGCCGCCCGGCTTTCGAGTTCGGCCCAGGCTGTGAAGGCCTCGTCCGGATTCAAGAAGAAGTGATGATAAAGGGCCTCAGATAGGTCTTTGCGCTCCGCGTAGTAAGCCTGGCTCCGGCGGTGAAAATCCTTGAATTCGTCCGGGCGCTCCCGGCGCAGGTAGGCCATCTGCACGCGCCGCACCAAATCGTGGCAGGCCCAGTAATCCGGCGCTACGCGCGGGTGGACGATGAAGGCGTAGCGCGTCAGCGCGCGGAAATCATCTTCCGGCAATTCGGCTTCCAGAATGTGTTTCAGGCTGTCGGCGTGAAACCAGCGGAGCAGGGCTGCCCAGCGCACGGCTTGTTTGAGAGGGTCGGAGAGCCGGTCGAGTATCCGCCCTTGCATCCATTCCACGGCTTCCTCGCGGTGGGTTAGGTGGGGCACTTTGCCGCCAGGAATCCCGCCTGGGGTTTCGAGCCAGGCTTCGGCCGCCATGCGGGTGATGAGTGGGTGGCCGTGAGCCAGACGGGTATACACGGCTTCCCGGAAGGCGGCGTCTTTCACTCCAAGAGCAAGCAACAACGCTTCGCTGTCCGCCGGGGTAAGCGGGTCAAGCGATTCGTCGGCCAGCCCGTTCTGAAGGACGCGCAAGTGATTTTGGTGGCGAAGAGTCTCGCGGCTGGCCAACACGACGCGCAAGCCAGGCTGACGTCCGTGGGCGCGCTCCACCGCGCCCCAAAAAGACTTCAGGCTTTCCAGCGAGGCGGTTTCCTGAAACGTGTCGTAATTGTCCAGCAGGAACACCAGCCGCCGGCCGGAGGGCAGGCGCGTGAGGCACTCCAGCCACGCCTCGACAATCACTTGCTCAGTCTGGCGGTCAAACTCGCGCAAGGCTTCGACCAGGTTGGCGCTCATCGTCTGTTGCCCGCCTGCCGCGCCGCTCATTTCCTGTGTTTGAGTGATGACCATCTGTCGGCGGTTGCGCTCTTCCAGTGCGCGCTGCCGCTGCTGACGATACAGTTCGAGTTCCTTCCTGGGGAGGTGCGAGTTCAGGCTGTGCGCCTCCAATAAAGCGTGCAAAGCATCGCCAATCTGAGCCGCATATTCACCCAGGCCGATCAGGGCATAGGGAAGTTGCTGAGGCTGGCAACGTCTGGCTTCCAGCCAGTCCAGCAAGGTAGATTTGCCGTGGCCGGAGAAGCCGGTGTAAGCCAGAATCCATGGCGCGGCTTGTCGCCACAACTGGTCGAAAGCCTCAATGGCCTTGTCCCGGTCTTGAAAGTGTTCCAGACTCCGCATGGCCTTTTGCCCCCTTACTCCATTTTCTGCTTGCCGCCCTCAGAGTCGGTCATTTTTTGTTCCTGGATGCCGCCCTTACCGTGCATTTCCTGCTCGCCCTTTTTCGAACGGATCATTTCCTGGGTGCGCTGCGGAGCCGGCTTAGGCGCTGGGGAGGACTTTTGCTTCTCTTTCTCCTCGCCAAAGAGCAAGTCGCGCCAGCCTTTCAGTTTGCTGCCCAATTCGGCGACGCCGACGAAGGCGGCGGCCAGCAAAAGCAGGAATCCACCGGGTATGGTAAGCCATTGCGGAAAGACTTTGACGCTGAAACCCGTGATAATCAAAGCCAATCCCAGCACGAATAACAATGTGGCTATCGTTTTACGCATGGCGCTGCCTCCTTAACGTACTGGCGACTTTAGTCGCTTTTTCGCTCTAACGACTGACGCGAAGCGGTTACTACGATCTCGCGACGTACTGATTATCAATCCGCAATCAGAAATCCGCAATCCGCAATCCCCAATCCCCACTCACCCTATCTCCATCTTGAGCTTCACCCTCCCCACGCCAATCACGTCGCCTGGGATCACGGGCGCCGGGTGCGTGACCGGCTCGCCATTCAGCCGCGTGCCGTTGCGCGATTGCAGGTCTTCGAGCCACCATTGCCCGTCGCGCAGGTGAAGCAGGGCATGTTCGAGCGAGATGGCCTCGTCCGGCAGGGGCGCGGTGTTGGTCGGCGCGCGGCCCAGCGAGGTGACGGGCATGAGCGGGAAGGCCAGGCCGGGCGCGAGCGGCGCGAGACTGGATTCGACGACGACCAGGCGGCCCAGCGAGCGGGCGCGGGCCGCGGTGACGTGGGCTGCGGCGCGCACGTCCTGCCACAACATCCACAACAACGCCGCGAGAAACCCGTACAACAGCAGGACGAGCAGCAGGCGGAGGAGGAAGAGGGCGAGGAGGGGACTCATAAATCCCAAATCCCAAAGGCCAAATCCCAACGACCAATAGCCAGCGACCAGCCACCAGCGGCTAGCGGCCAGCCACCAGCGGCCAGCGACCAACGACCACCAGACTAACAGATTTGGAGTTCGGAAGTTGTCCCCTTCGCTCCACTTCGGGGATCTGCGAGGATTTGGGATTTGTCTTTCTCATGTCCATTCTTCGGCCATGCCCTCCGCTGCATCTTTGAGGACTTGGAAGTTGGAAGTTGGGATTTGGACGTTGGGGTTTGGGATTTGGCCTTTGGGATTTGATATTTGCCCGTCGTCTTCTTCGCCGTAGATGAGCGGCACGCCGGCGAGCGCGATCACGTCGCCGGGCTGCAGCACACATTCGTGAATGCGCTGGTTGTTGACGAACGTGCCGCCCGTCGAGCCGAGATCGTAGAGCACGTAGCGCCCAAAGCGCAGGCGGAGCTGGGCGTGGGCGCGCGAAATGCGCGGGTCGTCGAGGATGATGTGGTTGTCGAGGCGGCGGCCAATGCTCACCACCGGTTGGGTGAGCGACACCGTGCGCTCGCCGTCAAGGATAAGGAACGCGGCGGGCGGGGGGATTGGCTGGCCCGGCGCCGGCGGCGTCATGCCCTGCGTGAAGCCCGGTTCGACCGGGGCGCTGGAGTCGGCAGTGATGCCGACGCTGCGCGGCTTGAGCGCGGCGTCGGGGAGGATGAGCACTTCGGGCCGGCTGGGCAGTGTAAGGTTGGCCGCGCGCGCCATCGCCACCAGTTCGTCGGCGAGCGCCTCGGCCAGGCGGGGATGGTCGCCGAGCAGGGCTTGAGCATCCGCCGGGTTGAGCCGCACGGCGTAGCGCAGCGCTGGGGCGCCGCGCAGGGCGCTGTCCTCCAGCGCGCGCGCGAGTTGGACGGCGACATCACGGGGATGCACCCGTCCGGCGAACAGGCGCGCGAAGGTCCCCTCGACGAGGGCCTCCATGCGCGCCTCTAGTCGAGCGAGGCGATTAGTCATGAACTGGATTATACTGCGGGTCAGAGTTTCTGGTTGCCTGAGAGACCGACGCGGTTTCCAAAACCGCGTCGGTCTGCCCAACTGGCCCACAACTTGCTTACAGTTCTCCCACGACTGGGGCATTTCGTGGCAAAATTCAACCGGAGAGGAAAGTCATGGTGACAACTGGCCGCATGATTCGCTTGACCAGCCTGGCCGCCTGCGCCGGTTGAGCGGGCAAGATGGGCCCCGAGGCCCTGGCGCAAGTTTTGCGCCCGCTCGCCGAGATGTTCCGGGCCGACGACTACCCTGACTTGCTCGTCGGGCTGGGAGCGCCGGACGACGCCGCCGTGTACCGCCTCAGCGCGGAGCAGGCGCTGATCGAAACGGTGGACTTCTTCCCGCCGATCGTGGACGACCCGTACACGTTTGGCGCTATCGCCGCCGCCAACGCGCTCTCGGACGTTTATGCGATGGGCGGCCGCCCGCTGTTCGCCCTCAACCTGGCGGCCTTCCCGGAGAATCTGCCGCCCGAGATGCTCTCCGAGATTCTGCGCGGGGGCGCGGAAAAAGTGCGCGAGGCGGGCGCGGTGATCGCCGGCGGCCACACGGTCATCGACAAGGAGCCGAAGTACGGTCTGGCCGTGACCGGCCTCATTCACCCCGAGCGCATCTTCACCAAAGGCGGCGCTCAACCCGGCGACCGGCTCGTGCTGACAAAAGCGCTCGGCACGGGGGTGATTACCACGGCGCACAAGCGGGGGCAGGTGGAGCCGGCGCATCTGGCGGCGGCGGCGGCGAGCATGACGCGGCTCAACCGGGCCGCCGCGGAAATCGTCCGGGCGTTTCAGCCTCACGCGCTGACCGACGTCACCGGCTTTGGCCTGCTCGGCCACGCGCACGAGATGGCGCATCTTTCGGACGCGCGTTTTGTGCTCGATTATGCGGCGCTCCCGTGGCTGCCCGGCGCGCGAAGGTACGGCGAAGCATGGGTTTTCCCCGCCGGTTCGGAGCGGAACGAGGCTTATTTTGGCCGCTGGGTCACGTATACGCGCGCACTGGCCGATTGGGAGCGGCGTCTGCTGCACGATCCGCAGACTTCCGGGGGGTTGTTGATCGCCGTGGCCGGGGATCAGGTGGCCGGGCTAACCGGGCAATTGCTGGACGCGGGGGAGGGGGCCTGGGTCATCGGCGCAGTATTGGCGGGCGGCGGAGAGATTATCGTAGAATAGAGAGGAGACGGGAGGGGACCATGGCGAAGATTCTGATTGCGGAAGACGAACCGGACATCCGGAACCTGATCACACTCACATTGCAACACGCGGGCCACGAGGTGGCGACGGCGGACGACGGGCAGGCCGCCTACGAGCGGGCGCGTGAGGTCGCGCCGGCGTTGATCATCCTGGACGTCAAGATGCCGCGCCTGAACGGCTACGACGCTTGCAAGCGCATCAAGGCCGACCCGGCGCTCAAAGACGTCCCCGTCGTCTTTTTGACCGTGCGGGGCGCGGACCGGGAAGTGCAGGAAGGTTTTCAGGCCGGCGCGGCGGAGTACCTGGTCAAGCCGTTTGCCCCGATCGAATTAATCCAGTGTGTCGCCCGGCTGTTAGCCCAGCCCAAATAGGCTCGGCAGATCCAAATTGGCGGAGTCAGCCCCCCCAGGTGCGGCTCGATTCGGCGCGTAGGCGCGCCTCTCCTCAACTGGATCTTGCGTCTCACACCTGACAGGTTTCCAAAAAACCTGTCAGGTGTGAGACGGGAAAGAGCTTATCTGGACAGCTATATCAGGTGGACAGGACTACTCAGGGGATGAGGACTGTTTCGCCAGCAACGCCTCAATCTGCTGGATCTGCCGCCGGCTCGACGCCGACCTGGCGGACTGAATAGCCTGCTGCCTGCGCTCCGCCGCCCGTCCTTTCTCCCCCAGCAACTCGGCCAGCACCCACCAGAACTCGTGCGCGCTTCGGCGGCGCTCGGCGTCGGCGCGGTTCCACCCCGTCTGCAGGTCGTCGACCGCCTCGGCGCGCTCCCCGCGCACAAAATGGGCATAGCCCCGCGCCGCCCACGCGAACGGGCAATAGGGGCCGAGGGCGACGGCGCGTTCCGCTAACCCCAGCGCTTCATCGCCTCGGCCGTCAAGGGCTGCCAGCAGGGCCAGTTTCTCGTAGGCGTTATGCTCGTTAGGCTGCGCCTGGCGGAGCTGACGATACACCTTCACCGCCTCGGCCTCGCGGTCGAGGCCGCGCAGGGCTTCGGCCTTGCAGAACAGGCCGGAGAAGTTCTGCGCGTCGAGGGCCAGCGCTTTCTCCGCGCATTCCAGGCACAGTTCCCATTCCTCGGCCAGCATCGCCGCCCATGCGGCCTCGCCCCAGCCGCGCGTGTCCAGCCCTTCGGCGTGGATGAACCGGCGCGCTTCGGCCGCGCGGCCTGATTCGAGCAGCAGCCGCAGACGCTTGCTCTCCCAGCGTCCGAGCTGCGCGTCGCCGGCCGTTTCCCCTGTGAGCGAGGCCAGCGCCTCGACGGCGGTCAGGGCGGCCCCCAGGTCATTGCGCGCCCAGGCGGTCTCGTACTCCGCCGCCAGCACGTCCGCCCGACTTAGACCTTGAGCCTGGCCCTCCGCCATCACTTGCCGGGCCTCTTCGAACTTGCCCAGGCTGCGCAGGGTCGTGGCCAGGTCCACGTGCCACGCCAGCACGTCGGGGAACAAGGCGCGCCCCTCTCTCGCCGTCGCCAGCGCGGCTTCGTGCTGGCCGCTCCATTCCTCGGCGGCCCACTGGTAGTAGAGCATCCACGAGTCCGATCGGCTCGACGACTCGACGGCTTGCGCCAGCACTGGCGCGGCCTCCTCGTAGCGCCCCAGGCTGAGCAAGGCGCGCCCATGCTCGGCCATCACCGCCGCCGACTCCGTCTCGTGCCCGTCGGTGAACTCCAACGCTTCGGCGGCGCGGTGGTGGTCAATCAAATAATCGGCCAGATGCGCGCGGGCCAGCGGCCAGCGCGGGGCGAGCAGAAGCGCGCGGCGATAAAGGGCCTCGCGGTCGGACTCGGCCTGCGCCACGTCGCCGAGGCGCAGGGTCGCAAAGGCGTCTTCGGGGTTGGCCTCCAGGACGGCGGTGAGCAGTTCGCGGGCGCGGGCGGCGCGTTCTTCGGGATACAGGGCAAGCAGCAGGCCGAGCGCGCGGAGTCGTTCTCCCATGGGCGCGCCGCCTTCGGGTAGCGGCGCCTCCAGGACCGCCTGTTCCCCGTCCGCGAGTCCCAACCCGGCCAGGATCGTCTTCACCGCCTCGTAAAGCTCGTCGAAGTTCTGAATGCCGTCGGCGCGGGCCAGCGCCGCGAGCATGGCGCGCGCGGCCGGCTCTGCCTGACCCACGCGGGCGAGATATTGGGCATGGGTGAAGATCAAATTGCCATTGTCGGCGTACTTGTCGCGGAGGCGCGCCGCTTCGGCGAGGGCCGCGTCCGGCGCGCCAAGCGAGGCGAGGGCGTCGAGATAATCTCTGACGACCCACGTCCGGCCCTGGTTCGCGTCCACGCCGCGCTCGTACAACTTCTTCACCTCTTCGACGGCTTGTCGCTCGGCAGCCGCATCCCCACGCCTGCCCGCCCGCGGCGACCCAGGCGACGAACGGGCGACCAGAGTCTGGACGAGCTGCTGACTGCGCGCGGCGGCGAGGAATTGCAGCGCCCACGGGTCCTCGGGCGTGAGCGGCAGGAGCGTTTTGATTTGCGTGACGGCCTCGGCGAAGAGGCCGGAACTGAACAAGATGCGGCACAACGCCTGCCGCGCATCGTAAGTCGTGATGAGGGTCAGGGGCTGCGGGGCGGCGAGCGCGTTCTCCAGTTCCATCGCCGCGTTCGCCTGGTCGCCCTCGTAGAACGCGAGAATCGCGCGGCGCACGCGCACCTCGGGGTGATTGGGCGCGAGTGAAAACGCGGCGTCGAGTTCGCGGCGGGCGGCCCGCAAATCGTCCGTATCCGTATAACACTCGCCCAGCGTCAGGCGCGCCAGCCACCAGTCGGGCGCGAGTTCCACGGCCGCGCGGGCGTAGTGCAGAGCGTTGCCTTTGCGCTGGACGTTGAGGCAGCGCGCGAGCCAGACATTCGCGGCCGGGAGCGCCGGGTAGCGATGGAGGGCGTTCCACGCGGCTTCCTCGGCCTTTTCCAAATTGCGGACAGCGTAATAGGCCTCGGCGAGCGAGGCGAAGTTGCGCGCGTCGGCGGGGTCTATCTCGGCGGCTTTCTGAAACGCGGCGATAGCGCGCGGCAGGTCGCCCTCCAGGAGCGCGCCGTGGCCCTCGAACTGATGCACGAACTCGGCGTCGGGGTGATGCGATTTGGCGCGGGCGAGGACGGTGTAGAAACGCTCCCGTGCGGCCGGCTCATCCTGCCCGGCGCTCTTGACGAGTTTAGCGGCGAGCGGCGTGGGATCCGCAGGGAGCGTGCGCCGCGCCGACGCCCAGCGGTCGAACTCGGCGTGCAGCCAAATGCTCCACGACAGCCGGTGGCCCGGCAGTTTGGTCGTCGCGCGCGCCATCAGGTCGGCGGCGACTTCGGCGCGGCCTTCGTCCAGCGCCAGGCCGGCCTGGTCGGTCCACACCACCGCCGGTTCGTCAAAGAGGTCCAGCGCGCGGGCGAGCGCGTCGTCGCGCCCCTGTCCGCGCGGGAAGGCGACCACCGCCGAGTTGAGATAGGTCGCGCGGAGGCGGTTCACGTCGTCCACCGGCATGGCTGTAATGCGGTGCGTCATCGGGTCTTGAAATTCGAGCGCGCCCGCGCCGTCGTCGTAGCCGATCACCACGGCCACGTGCGAGGCGTCGGCGTATTCTTCCTGCACGATGACGGGATAGCCCTCGTCAACGAGTTGCTTGAGTTTGTCAACCGGCGCCAGGCAGCGCACCGTGTCGAAGCCGACGAGGTGAAAGAATTCGCGCATTTTGTAGAGGGGCGTGCCGCCGCCGGGGAATTTGACGGCTTGCGCGATGTCGTCGTTGCCGACGGTTCGACTTTCGCTCACCGGGCCGCCGCCGCCCTGCCAGTAGCGGAGGACAAGTTCGATGGTGCACGGCCCGCAGTAGTCGCGGCGCTGGACGGTGGTGGGGAAGGCGGCCAGGCGCTTGCGTTTGACGTTGGGGTCGCGGGCGTGGAGTTTCTGCAAGCGCCCCAGTTCTTCTTTCCACGCGGCCAGGACTTCGGCCTGCGGGCTGCGGCGCTCCATCTCTTTGAGGACGCCCTGAAACGCGGGGAGGTCATCCGTCGCCAGCGCCGTTTGCGCGAGGACGAAGAGCGGGCCGATCATCTCCTCGGAGTGGTGAAGCGCGGCTTTGGCGAGGGCGCGGGCCGAGTCGAACTCGCCGAGCAGGAAGGCCACGTAGGCGCGGCCCCATTCGCCCGTGGGCCTGGCCCACGGCGCGTCAAGTTGGACCATTTGCTCGTACACGGCTCGGGCCTGGAGGCGCTGATCCATTTCGAGGCGCACGCGGGCCTCGGCGGCCAGCACGACTGAATCTTCCGGCGCGATTTGCCGCGCTTCGCGCAGCGCGTTCTCGGCGGAATTCCAGCAATGCTTGCGCGCGTAGCCGACCGCGCTCGTGGCCAGGGCGGCGGCGCGCAGTTCCGGGGCCTGCGCCGCGCGAGCCGCGCCCTCGGCGGAGAGAATCGCGCCGTCCGGCCAGCCCTGCCGCAGCAGAATCTCGGCCCACAGCCGCCCGGCGCGCGCATAGTCGTCGCCCTGCAATTGCGGCGCAATGGGATCGAGGTATTCGCCGGCTTCTTTCGTGCGGTCGAGCGCGAGCAAGGCTTCGGCCTTATACGCCGCGAGTTCCAGCGGCGCGTCGTCGCTGAGCGTCTTGAGGACGGTGGCGGGGCGTTGTTGGTCGAGGAGGAGACGGAGGTCAGCAGGGGCCATAGGCAGGGTGCTTCACAAATGTTGCAAAAAATAGTCGCGGATGCGCTCTTCCATGTACACCCGGTCCGCCTGCTGGCGCGGCATATGGCGCTCGTCCGGGAACAGCAGCAACTCGTAAGGCTTGCGCGCACGGATGAGCGCGTTGACGAGGCGCGCAGTGTGGCGGAAATGCACGTTCTGGTCAATCAGGCCGTGTACGATGAGGAGTTTGCCCCTGATCTTCTCGACGTGGCTGAGGACGCTGCCGTCGGCGTAGCCCTGCAGGTTGGCTTGCGGCGCGCCCATGTAGCGCTCGGTGTAATATGTGTCATATCCATCCCAGTGCGCGACCGGCGCTCCGGCGACCGCGACCTTGAACGTCTCCGGCACGCGGGCCAGGCACATCGCGGCCATGTAGCCCCCGTAACTCCAGCCGTAAATCCCTACCCGCGCGGGGTCAGCCAGCCCCTGCTGAACCAGCCACCGCACCCCGTCTACCTGGTCTTCGACTTCGAGATGGCCCATGTCGTGTTTGATCGCGCCCTCGAAGGCCAGGCCCCGCCGCGCGCTGCCCCGGTTGTCCAGCACGAACACGAGAAAGCCCAGACTGCGCAGGTATTGCGCGCGCATGGCGACGGTCATGCGCCAGCCGTTGGTCACCAACTGCGTGTGCGGCCCGCCGTATACGCTCACAATCGTCGGGTAGGGGCCGGGGCCAAACTGGGCAGGCGGGCGATAGATAGCCCCGTGCAGGGACACCCCGGCACGGTTGGTCAGCGTGACAAGTTCAGGCGGTTGCAGCCCCAGCGCCTCAATTCGCGGGTCGCGCCTGTCGTAGATGGCGCGCAGGATTGCACCATCGGCAAGCGAGCGGAGCGTCACCGTCGGCGGATGATCGAGCGAGTCGTGTACGTCAATGAAGCGCTGGCCGGCGTGGTCGAGGACGACGCTGTGCATCCCCGGCTCGCGCGTGAGGCGGCGCGGCTCGCCGCCCGCCAGGGAGACGGCGTAGAGATGGCTTTCGGCGACGCCGTCGCGCGTGGCGGTGAAATAGACCTGCTCGCCGGCCTCGTCCACCCCGGCCAGTGCGTCCACCATCCATTCTCCGGCGGTCAGCGGCCGGACGAGATGGCCGTGCTGATCGTACAAATAGAGGTGCTGGAAACCGGTGCGCTCCGACGCCCAGAGAAAGGCCCCCGCATACTTCTCCTGTTTCAGCGGCCTGAACATGTCGTGCAGGTTAATCCACACGTCGCTCGTCTCGCGCAGCAGTTCGGCGCGGCGGCCGGTGCGCGGGTCGAAGCGCACGAGGTCGAGCACGGTCTGTTCGCGGTTCTCCAACTGGGCGCTCAGACTGCCGTCTGGCAACCAGTCCACCCGCGCAAGGTATATATCCGCCTCGCCCCCGAGGTCCATCCAAACCGGTTCACCGCCCTCGCGGCTCACGACGCCCAGGCGGACTTTCGCGTTCTCCCTGCCCGCGAAGGGATAGCGGTGCGCTTCGGCGTCCTGCGCTCCGTCGCCGACGGCCTCTTTGCCCTGGTGGACGATGCGATAGACGGGGATATGCGTCTCGTCCACTTCGACGAAAGCCAGCCAGCGGCTGTCGGGCGACCACCAGAAGCCGTGGCTGCGCCCCATTTCCTCCTGCGCAATGAATTCTGCCAGCCCGTTGGTTTTGCCCGTCCCTCGGGCGCCGTGTGTGACCTGGCGGGGTGCGCCGCCATCGGCAGAGACGACGTAGAGTTCGGCGTCCTGAACGTAGGCCGCCCAATTGCCATCCGGCGAAAACTGGGGATCGAGCAGCGGCCCGCCTGCCTTGTCTACGACGCGGCGCGTGCGGCGCGGCGCGGCGTCGTCCTGCACGTACAGGCCATCAGGCAGGGGGATCAGGAGGCGATTGGCCTTGTCCGCCCAGGCGTACCCCGTCACGCCCAATTCCAATTGGCGCTGGCGTTCGCGGCGCAGTTTTTCTTCCAGCGAGAGATTGTCTTCGGTTGCGCCGCCGGTCGGCGCGGCCAGCGCGCTATGTTGGCCTGTCTCCGGGTCAAACCGGTAAAGCAGGCGCATGAGATTGCCCTCCGGGCTGAAGAGGTAGGTGAGGAGCCGGTCGTCGGGGCTGAACGCCAGCGCGCCGGGGAGGGCCATGCCTGGCAGTGGGACTCGCGCGACTTCCTCGACGGTCAGGGGATTATTTTCCATTGAAGTAGCAGTCGTTCAGGGCGTAGATGGCGCACCGGTAGGAAATGTAGGAGGTGAACTCCAGCAGTTTCTTGTCCTTCTCGTCCTTGCGCACCCACAGATCGAGGGCGTGCGTGCGCGCGCTGCACTTGTCGAGCAGGTCTTTGACCACCACCTCGTCCACGCCCGTCCAGCGGCTGACCTGCGCGACGATGTTGCGCTTGTGCTTGCGGATGAAGTTGTCGGCGTGGAGGTAATCACGCTCGCGTTTGCGCTCGCCCCGGTAGCGCGGCGGGCGCCAGAACAAATCCTTCAGGTCGGGGTCAATATAGCCGGTCGCCTGGCGGCGGTAGTGGCGCGTGCTGCGCAGGCGGAAGAAATGCGCCAGCGTCTCGCCGAACGCTGCCAGCGGCTCGTAGTCGTACGGCTTCTGGTCAATCAGCGGCTCGGCGTTCCGCAGCTCTTCGACGAGCTGACCGACAAATTCCAGCTTCTTGAGCGCGCCGGGGTAGTTGCGGTACGCTTTGCGCCAGTTGTAGCGGGGCTGGATGTAGACGGTGAACGTCTCGGCGAAGTCCTCGTCGGGGTGTTTCTGGGCGTAATGGTCGCCGGAGGGGTTCACGTAGTCGCGGCTCCACGGGTTGGCGCGTTCGATGTAGCGCTCGGTCTCCGGGTAGGTCAAGAAGTAGTTGCCCTTGACCTGGAAGATATGGCGGAAGTCCTTGCGGCGGTAGAGTTTATAGGCGTAGGCGAAGGCGTGCCCCAGTTCGTGCCGCACAATGTTCGTGATGTCGGCGTAGGAATATTGAAAGCCGCGCAGTTCCTGGTTCAGCTCGCGGAGGGTCTCGTCGCAGTCGTAGAAGCCGAGCGAGATGCTGGTCGTCCCGGCGACGGTGCCGTAGCCGGTGGAGAGGTAGAAATAAGGCTGGAGCCTTTTAATCCCCACCCGCTTGAGGTCGGCCAGGGCGAGGCGGATGGCCTCGGCCAGGTAAGTCCCCTCAATCTGCAAACCGAGCCGGTTGAGCGGGGTGAGCAGCAGTTCCAGTTTTTGAGTGTCGCGGTTGAAAAGCAATTCGCGTGAACGGCGCATATAACAGCCCTTGCCCATCCGCCGGGCGAGCCTCAAAATCTCCTCTCCGATTTGGAGCAGGAATATCCGATTGATGCAGGACAGGTCTGACAAGACCTCCGCGCCGGGAGAGGCAACTCGCGCGGATGACCGGCGGAGAACGGCACGTGCCAGGCCGGAGGACTCCCCGGCCCGTTGGCGCCCTCGGCAGGACTAAAATAATTCCTTTCTTGCGCCTGTCAAGGCGACCTGATTGACGTGAATTATACCAGCCTTGTGCAGACTGTCTAAATACGGCCAGCATTCTTCGGCCGGAATGCCCCTTGACCCCCCACCCCCACCACGTTAGGATTGCCCCGCTTATGGTCACTTATCTCCGCGTTCGTCGCGCCAGCCGCCGTTCCCGCCCGCTCCGTTCCGGAGAGGTCGGCTTGCTGCGCTTGGCCTGAGACGTCGCCGCCGTCGTCGTCCCGCATCGCAAAGCCCTCCCTGCCCGGAGGGCTTTTTATTTTCGATTGTTGATTGCTGATTGTTGATTGAGGATAATGTCCAATCAGAAATCACGCGAAGCGGTCAACAATCAGCAATGGAGTCAACTATGTCCCACCCGTCTGTCAAAAAAATCGTCCTCGCCTACTCCGGCGGCCTCGACACGTCCGTCATCGTGCCCTGGCTCAAGGAGCACTACCCCGGCGCGGAGGTCGTGTGCTTCTGCGCCGACATCGGCCAGGGGGAAGAACTCTCCGGGTTGAACGCCAAGGCCGTGGCCTCCGGCGCGCTCAAGTGCGTCGTCAAAGACCTGCGCGAAGAGTTTGCCCGCGATTACCTGTTCAGGCTCGTCCAGTCGTCCGCCGTCTACGAGCGCCGCTACCTGCTCGGCACTTCCATCGCGCGCCCGCTCATCGCCACACACCAGGTGAAAATCGCCGAAGAGGAAGGGGCGGACGCCGTCGCGCACGGCTGCACCGGCAAGGGCAACGACCAGGTGCGCTTTGAACTGACCTACACCGCGCTCAATCCCAGGCTCAAAGTCATTGCTCCCTGGCGCGAGTGGCACATCAAGTCGCGCGAGGACGCGCTCGCTTACGCCGCCGCGCACGACGTCCCGGTCACGGCCACGCTCAAATCCATCTACTCGCGTGACCGCAACCTGTGGCACCTCTCGCACGAGGGCGGCCCGCTCGAAAACCCGGCCAACGAGCCGGAGGAGGATATGTTCCAGCTCACCGTCTCGCCCGAAAAAGCGCCGAACGAGCCGGAGTACGTCGAGATTGAATTTGAGCAAGGGACGCCAATAGCCGTGAACGGCGAGGCGCTCTCCCCGGCGGCGCTGGTCGCCAGACTCAACGAGATCGGCGGGCGGCACGGCGTGGGCCGCGTGGACCTGGTCGAGAATCGGCTGGTCGGGATGAAATCGCGCGGCGTGTACGAGACCCCCGGCGGGACGCTGCTCTTCGAGGCCCACCGCGAGCTCGAGTCCATCTGCCTCGACCGCGAGACGCTGCACTTCAAGGAGGTCATTGCCGGGCGCTACGCCGAACTGATATACTATGGTCAGTGGTATCATCCGCTCCGCGTGGCGCTGCAAGCCTTTGTTGACCAGACCCAGCTGCACGTCAACGGCGCGGTGCGGCTCAAGCTGTACAAGGGCAGCGCCGCCGTCGCGGGCCGGGCCAGCGCCCATAGCCTGTACCGCGAGGACTTCGCCACCTTCGGGCAGGAAAACGTGTACGATCAATCCGACGCCGAGGGCTTCATTCACCTCTTCGGCCTGCCGATGAAAGTCACGGCCCTGCTCAACATCGCCGGCGCAGCCGGGCTGCGCTATGCGGCGCCGGACTACAGCAAGTTTAAGCGAGATTGAAAGGGCTTGTTGATTGCTGATGGTTGATTTCTGATTACGGCAGTCAATCAGCAATCCGCAATCGAAAAGCAACAATGAAATTGTGGGGCGGACGCTTCGCCGCCGAAACGAATTCGCTGGCGCACGAGTTCAACGCCTCGCTGTCCTTTGACCGGCGGCTGTGGGACGTGGACATCCGCGGCAGCATCGCCTGGGCGATGGCGCTGACGCGCGCCGGCCTGCTCACGCCCGTCGAGAGCGTGCAGATCACCGCCGGGCTGGGACAGATTCACGACGAGTTCGCGGCCAGCGCGTTCGCCTTCGCGCCGGGCGACGAGGATATCCACACCGCCGTCGAGCGGCGGCTGATCGAAATCGTCGGCCCGGTCGGCGGCAAGCTGCACACCGGGCGCAGCCGCAACGACCAGGTGGCGACGGATTTTCGGCTGTGGGTGATGGAGGCCGAAAGCCAGATCGTCGAGCGCCTCCGCACGCTGCAGCACACGCTCCTGGCGCAGGCCGAGGCTCATGTTCAGACGCTCATGCCCGGCTACACGCACCTCCAGCGCGCCCAGCCCATCACCTTCGGCCACTGGCTGCTGGGATTTTTCTGGGCGCTGGAGCGGGACTGCCAGCGCTGGATCGCCTCCCGCGACCGGGCCTCCACCTGCCCCCTCGGATCGGCGGCCCTCGCCGGCACGGCCTACCCGATTGACCGCGCCGCCCTCGCCGCCGACCTCGGCTTCGCCCGCGTCTCGGAAAACAGCCTCGACGCCGTCTCCGACCGCGATTTCGCCGTCGAATTCCTCTTCGACGCAGCGCTCACCGCCTCGCACCTCAGCCGCCTCGCCGAAGCGCTCGTCATCTTCTCGTCCGCCGAGTTTGGCTTCGCCACGCTGGCCGACGAGTACGCCACCGGTTCCAGCCTGATGCCACAGAAGAAAAACCCTGACGTATTGGAGCTCGTACGCGGGAAAGCCGGGACACTGATCGGCCACCT
>DAOTXG010000215.1:0-10058 GCA_034435515.1 Anaerolineales bacterium | reverse complement strand
TTTGGCCGAGCGGCGACCTGGCGCTGGCCGTGGCGGTGCAGAGCGTCAAACGCTTGAAGGCGCGCCCGTCGCCGGATGAACTTGAAGAGATTGGCGCTGTTTGGCAACCCTGGCGCGCGGTTGCGGCGCGGGTGTTGTGGCACTATTATTTGAGCGGGCAAATGAAAGCGCAGATGTAATGGGAGATGGAATGCAGGCTGTAGCGGGGTTTGAGAATTCCCTGACCAAACAGGAACGCAAAGCCATTTCTGCCCTCACCACCCCGGCCAAAATCCAGGCGTTTCTGGACGACATTCCCTACAGCGGCGAGGAACGCTACCGCTGCCCACTGACCGTCCTGCGCGACGGCACGGGGCACTGCTTTGACGGTGCGTTGTTCGGCGCGGCGATGCTGCGGCGGCTGGGGCATCCTCCGCGCATTCTCGACATGCTGCCCAACGCCCGCGACGACGATCACGTGCTGGCGCTGTACCAGCGCGACGGGCACTGGGGCGCAGTGGCGAAGTCCAATTTCTCCGGGCTGCGTTTTCGCGAGCCGGTCTATCGCACCGTGCGCGAGCTCGTGCTGTCGTACTTCGAGGACTACTTCAACGCCGCGGGCGAGAAGACGCTGCGGCGCTACACCGTTCCGCTGAACTTGAAGGCGTTTGACAAACTGGACTGGATGACGAGCGACGACAACCTGGAGGCCATCGCGCTGCGGCTGGACGAGCTGCGGAAAGTCCCGGTGCTCACGCGGCGCATGGCCGCGAATCTCTCGCCCGTGGATCGGCGCTCGTATCAGGCAGGCATGCTGGGCGTGAACGAGGCCGGGTTGTACAGGCCTCCCAAATAGAAACCGTACACGGATGTTTCCTGTTGACTCCGTGACATCCGTCCAATCCGTGTCATCCGTGTACTGCTCGTCCCTCCAACCAGAAGGAACCGCCAATGACCTACCAATTCATCCTCACCGAAACCCACCAGAACGTCGGCCTGGTGCGCTTCAACCGGCCCAAAGAGCTCAACGCGCTCAACTCGATCCTCATGGAAGAGATGCTGACTGCGCTCGAAGCGTTCGACCACGACGCGGTGATCGGGTGCATGGTCGTCACCGGGAACGAGCGGGCGTTCGCGGCGGGCGCAGACATCAAGGAGATGGCCGGGGCAGGCACAGTCGAGATGCTCCTGCGCGACAACATCTCGCGTTGGGACCGCCTGCGGAAGATCAAGAAGCCAGTCATCGCGGCGGTGTCGGGCTACTGCCTCGGCGGCGGCAACGAGCTGGCGCTGGCATGCGACATGATCGTCGCCTCGGAGACGGCGCGCTTCGGCCAACCGGAGATCAACATCGGCGTGATGCCGGGGGCAGGCGGGACGCAAAGACTCACGCGCGCGGTGGGCAAGGCGATTGCTATGGAAATGGTGCTCGATGGCCGGATGCTCACCGCCGAGGAAGCCTATCGGTGGGGGTTGGTCAACCGCGTTGTCCCAGTTGAGGTCTACCTGGACGAGGCGCTCGGCCTCGCGCAGTCCATCGCCGGGCGCGCGCCTCTCGCCATCCGCCTGGCGAAAGAGGCGGTCAACAACGCCTTTGAAACGTACCTGGCCGACGGCCTCGCCGACGAGCGCCGCGCGTTCTACATGCTCTTCGCCACCGAGGACCAGAAGGAGGGGATGGCGGCGTTTATCGAGAAGCGGAAGGCGGAGTGGAGGGGGAGGTAGAAAGGCCAAATCCCAACATCCAATGGTTACTCCTCAAGCGGCAGGTGTGGCTGACGGCGCGTGGCCTCCCGGCATAATCAAAGATCAAGGTGGCCGCACCTTAACTCCTTGAAACAGCCCTTCTGACTGGTACGTGCGACGCACTCGCTTCGCCGCTACGCGAGTGCGTCGCACGTTAGAACTTTGAGACGCCTCATCTTTGACCTGTGGTATCTCTTTCGTAAACCGCCGTGGGATACCGGCATCCCCGCGCCGGAACTCGTGCGCGCCATCGCCGGCCGCCCGGCGGGCCGCGCGCTCGACCTCGGCTGCGGCACGGGCACCAACGTCCGTTACCTGGCCGAGCGCGGCTGGGAAGCGATCGGCGTGGACTTCGCGCCGCGCGCCATCGCTCAGGCCCGGCGCAAACTTGGGGGCCTCCCGGCCACGCTCATCGTCGGCGACGTCACCCGGCTGGAAACGCTGCCGCTCCCTGGCCCGTGTGACCTCGCCCTCGACATGGGCTGCTTCCACTCGCTTGCGCCGGAGGGAATGAAACGCTACGCCTCCGGCCTCCAGCATTGGATGAAGCCCGGCAGTCTCTATCTGCTCTACGCGTTCCAACCTGACCCCCCTCCGGTCCCCCCTGCCGGCCGCGCAACTCTCAGCAACTTGCGGACGGGGATAGGGGGACCAAGGGGGTTGGGCCTGCCGCGCGAAAGTGTGATTGCCGCTTTCGCCGACGGCTTCAAACTCGTCAACTACGAACAAGGCCAGGGACGGCCTTCGGCGTGGTATTATTTTGAGCGAATAGCCGATGGCTGATGGCTGATAGCGTATAGCATATGGCTGATAGCGTATAGCATATGGCTGAGGGTTACCTTCTATCTGCTATCTGCTATCCGCTATCTGCCATCCGCTATCTGCTAACAGCCATCCGCTATCTGCCATCTGCCATAGGCCATCTGCTCATGTCATCCCCCCACATCCTCTTCCTCTTCCTCGACGGCGTCGGCCTCGGCGAGCCGGACCCGGAGAACAACCCTTTTGTCACCGCCGAGATACCGACGCTGCTGAGGCTGCTGGGCGGCCAACGCCCGCTCGCCGACACCCCGCGCACCGAAACGGCGCGCGCCCTCTTCGTCCCCACCGACGCCTCGCTCCGCGTGGACGGCCCGCCGCAGTCGGCCACCGGGCAGGCGGCCATCCTCACCGGCCTCAACGTCCCGCAACTCGTCGGCGGGCACTGGGGGCCGAAGCCCAACGAAGCCATCGCGCAGATCATCCAGCGCGAATCGCTGTTCGTCAAACTCAAAGCGCGCGGCCTGAATGCCGCGCTGCTCAACGCCTACCCGCAGCGCTATTTCGACGCCATCAACTCGGGCCGCCGCAACTACTCGGCCATCCCGCTCGCCGTCACCGCCGCCGGCCTCCCGCTCTTCACCACCGACGACCTGCGCGCCGGCCGCGCGCTCTCCGCCGACTTCACGGGCGAGGGCTGGCGCACCGAGTTGAAGATCCCCGACGCGCCCGTTTACTCCCTGCGCGAGGCCGGGCGCAAGCTGGCCGAACTCGCCGCCCAATGGCGCTTTTCGTTTTTCGAGCACTGGCCCACCGACCTGGTGGGCCATCGCGGCGCGCTCGCCGACGCCCGCCGGGTCGTCGAGCGCTTCGACGCCGTGCTGGGCGGCCTGCTCGACGCCTGGGACGACGAGGCCGGCCTCGTCGTCATCACCTCCGACCACGGCAACCTGGAAGACCTGAGCCACACCCACCACACCCTCAACCTGGTCCCCACCTGCGTCGTCGGCGCCGCCCGCCGCGCCTTCGCCGACGGCCTGAGCGACCTGACCCATTTTGTCCCAGCCATCTTGAGGACTTTGGCGCTCCTTTAGAATTAGATGCTACAATCGTGGCGCGCGCCGCCTTGTCTGTCTCAGGAAACCGCCATGTGGATCCTAACCATTCGGTCTCCGGTCCGGGAGCCGTACGAGTACAGCCCGCGACCGGGCAAGAATACGATTGGCCGCCAGTCCCGCAACGCTATCCAAATCCTGGATCAGTCGGCTTCGCGCGAGCACGCCGAGATTGACTACGATCCCAATACGAACACCTTGCTGATCCGGGATCTGGGGAGCGCGAACGGGACTTTCGTCAATCGGGAACGCGTCGCCGAGCCGCGCCCGCTCCGCGCGGAGGACCAAATTCGCATCGGCCAGCACGTCATCGCCGTGACGACCCGGGACGACGAAACACGTTCCCCGGCGACGGCCTCGCTGCGGGGCGCGACGCAGCCTTTTACGCGCGATCTGCTGCTGGAGTCGATTGACCAGCATGCGATCCTGCTCTACGAAGTCGCCAGCCGCCTGAACAAGGTCGTGGACCTGTCGGTCGCGCTGCGCGAGGTTTCCGAACTGATGGGCCGGGCCCTCGGCGCCGACCGCTGTGAAGTGATTCTGGTCCAGCGCCTGGATCAACTGGCGCAATTAGGCTTTCCGACTTCCCTGGCGCGAGAGGTCGTCGACCACCGTCTGGCCGTTCACATCCCCGACGTCGCGTCTTATCCCGATCCAGATCTGATCAAGACCGCCGTGTTGCTGGGGGTCCGCTCGGCGCTGTGCGTCCCGGTGATGACCGGCGAACAGGTCACGGCGCTCATCTACACCTACAAGACTCAGCCGCGGGCGCGGCCCTTCGACCGGCGCGACCTGCAATTGGCCGTGGCCATCAGTCATCAGGCGGCGCTGACGATTGAGCGGGCGCGTCTGCACGAGCAAACGGAGCGGCGGCTGAAACAAGTCCAGGCGCTGCGCGCGATTGATCAGGCAATCGCCGGCAGCGTGGACCTGCGGATGACGCTTTCGATCCTGCTCCACCACATTGGCGCGCAACTCCAGGTGGACGCGGCCGCGGTGTGGCTCTATAACAAGTACACGAATATGCTCGAATACACGGCGGGGCAGGGCTTTCGGACCAAAACTATGGAGCGGAGCCGCCGGCGTCTGGGGGAGGGCTACCTCGGCCAGGTCGCGTTCGAACGCCGCCGGGTCAACCTCCCCGATCTGAACCAGGCCGACGCCTTCGGGCGCGCCCAACTGGTGGCGGACGAGAACTTCGTGGCTTACTATGGCGAACCGCTGATCGCCAAAGGTAAGGTCATGGGCGTCCTGGAGATTTTCCAGCGCGCCTCGCTCAATCCCGACCAGGAATGGCTGGACTTGTTAGAGACGCTCGCCGGACAGGCCGCCATCGCCATTGACAACGCCCAGCTCTTCGACAACCTGCAGCGCTTGAATTCGGAAATGATCCTGGCTTACGACGCGACCATCGAAAGCTGGTCGCGCGCGCTCGATCTGCGCGGCAAGGAACCGCCCGGACACACGCAGCGGGTGATGGAGATGACCGTGCGCCTGGCGCGCGCGATGGGCCTGAGCGAGGACGACCTGGTGCACGTGCGGCGAGGGGCGCTGTTGCACGACATTGGCATGCTCAGCGTTCCCGACGGGATTTTGCTCAACCTGGGGCCGCTCACCTCGGAAGAGTGGGCGATCGTGCACAAACATCCAGAGTATGCCTATCAACTGCTCGCGCCGATCCCCCATCTGCGCCCGGCGCTCGATATCCCCCATTGTCATCACGAGAAGTGGGACGGCACGGGCTATCCGAACGGCCTCGCCGGCGAACAGATTCCGCTGGCGGCGCGCCTCTTCGCCGTGGTGGACGTGTGGGACGCCCTGTGCTCGGAGCGGCCCTTTCGCCCGGCCTGGTCCCAGGAAAAGGCCTGCGACCATATCCGCTCCCTGGCGGGAACCCATTTCGACCCCCAGGTGGTGGAGATGTTTTTACAGATGCAATAGACGCCCCCACCTTGACGCCCCCACCTCATAGGGCTATGATGAATGTCAGACCTGCCCATCAGGACGCCCTATGCCTGTTGATCCCGAGACCCTGCGCGCCGTCATGCGCCATTGGACGACCGGCGTCGTCATCGTCGCCGCGCGCGACGGCGCGCAGGCGCACGGCATGACCGTCAACGCTTTCACCTCGGTCTCGCTCGAACCGCCGCTGGTGCTGGTGTGCATCGAGCGCGCCGTGCGGACGCACGCGCTCATCGAACGCTCGCGCGCCTTCGCCATCTCCATCCTGCGCGAGGGCCAGCAGGCCATTTCCAACCGCTTCGCCGGGCGCGAAACCGAAAACGGCAACCGCTTCGCCGGGCTGAAGACCTTCACCGCCGTCACCGGCGCGCCCATCCTGGTGGACAACATCGGGTATCTGGACTGCGCCGTCGTCGCCGCGCACCCGGCCGGCACGCATACGATCTTCATCGCCGAGGTCGTCGCCGCCAAAACGCCAGGCCCCGGCAAGCCGTTGTTGTATTTCGACCGTGACTACCATTCGCTGGCCTGAACCCTGGCCGCGAATGGCGCGAAAGATTCGCGCCAATTCGTGCCATTCGCGGCTAAGAAGAGAGAGAAAGGAAGGTCGCCATGTCAACATCTCTCTCCGCCTCCGACAAACAGCGCCTCCTCCAACTGGCGCGCGAGTCCCTCGAAGCCGCCGTGCGCGGGAGGTCTTACCCGCCGGTGGACCCGGACGCGCTCTCGCCGGCCCTCCGGCGTAAAGGCGCTTCGTTCGTCACCCTCACCGAGCGCGGCGAGCTGCGCGGCTGCATCGGCGGGCTGCAGGCGCAATACCCGCTCTACGAGGACGTGCTGCTGCACGCCGCCCAGTCGGCCCTGCACGACTATCGCTTTCCGCCGGTCACGCCCGACGAGCTGCCGGAGATCGAAGTCGAAGTCTCCATCCTGACCGAGCCGCAGCCGCTGGCCTACGAGACGCCCGACGACCTGCCGGGCCGCCTGCGTCCCGAGGTGGACGGCGTGATCCTCGCGCAGGGCCGCCGCCGCGCGACTTTCCTGCCTCAGGTGTGGGAGCGCGTCCCCGACCCGGAGATTTTTCTCTCGATGTTGTGCGAGAAAATGGGCGCCCATCCCGACGCCTGGCGGCGGACGAAACTAGACGTGCAGATTTACGAGGTGGAGAAGTTCACGGAGAGTGAGTTTCACCTGCACGGCTCGTAGTGTGCAACACGACGTAGGACAAGTCCCGCGCCAGACAATCTGGCACGCGAAGCGTGTCCTACAGCGCGGCCAGGCCGCAACCAAATGTAGGACAAGTTCTAAACTTGTCCCACACCTATAGACTGCGCAGGTGTTGCAGAGTGATGCGACACTTCCCCAGCGGGCTTCGGCCCGCTTATCTTGCCCGGAGTCCTCTATGCGTGAACCCTTACCGCAAGTCACCCCCTTCCTCCGCCTCGGCGGGCGCGAGTGGAATCTGCCCACCGCCCTGCGCGCGCTGCGCCACCGCAACTACCGCCTGTTCTGGTTCGGCCAGCTCATCTCCCTCGTCGGCACGTGGATGCAGATGACCGCGCAGCAGTGGCTGGTCTACCGGCTCACCAGCTCGCCGCTGGCGCTGGGCGCGGTGATGTTCCTGGCCTCGCTGCCGGTTACTCTCTTCTCGCTGTTCGCCGGCGTCGTCGTGGACCGCGCCGACAAGCGCAAATTTCTCATCCTCGTCCAGAGCGCGATGATGCTGCTGGCGTTCACGCTGGCCGCGCTCACCTACACCGGCGTCGTGCAGTACTGGCACGTCCTCGGCCTGGCGCTCCTGCTCGGCCTCGCCAACACCTTCGACATGCCCACCCGCCAGGCTTTCAACGTCGAGCTGGTCGGCAAAGACGACCTGATGAACGCTATCGCGCTCAACGCTTCTATCTTTAATGGCGCGCGGCTCGTCGGCCCGGCGGTAGCGGGCCTGCTGGTGGCCCGCGTGGGCGAGGCGCTGGCCTTTGCCCTCAACGGCCTGAGCTTCCTGGCCGTCATCGCGGGGCTGACGCTCATGCGCCTGCCCGCCCCCGCCCGGCGCGACGGCCCGATCACGCCTCTGGCCGACCTGAAAGAAGGGCTGGGCTACATCGTGCACAACCGCGCGGCGCTGGCGCTCGTGCTGGTCGCCGCCGTTCCCAGCATTTTCGGCTTCCCCTACACCTCGCTCCTCCCGGTCATGGCCGGGGATGTGCTAAAGATGCAGGCCGATGGCTACGGGCTGCTCGTCTCGTCGGTGGGGCTGGGCGCGCTGATCGGCGCGGTGTCGCTGGCCTCGCTGGGGAACTTCAAGCGCAAGGGCTTGCTCGTCACGACGGCGACGTTCGTCTTCGCCGGGGCGGTCGCGGCCTTTTCGCTCTCGCGCTTCACGCCGCTCTCGATGCTCGCGCTCGTGTTCGCGGGCTGGGGGATGACCACGCATCTGGCGACGACGAACACCCTGCTGCAGCTGCAATTGCCCGACGCGCTGCGCGGCCGGGTGATGAGCGCCTACCTGTGGGCGGTCGTGGGCATGGCCCCGGCGGGGTCGCTGCTCCTCGGCTCGCTCGCCGAGCGCTGGAGCGCGCCGAACGCGATCTTATTCGGGGCGCTGATGTGCGCCGTCAGCGCGGGGGCGATGCTGGCCGTTTTTCCGCAGGTGCGGCGGATGGAGTGAGGGGAGGGGTGATGCTATAATTCTCTTGTCCCCGCTCGCGGCGGATTTGTAATCCGCCGCCTTGCCGCTGGATTACAAACCCGGCATGAGCAGGAACAGGGAAAGCACAGCTTGTTCCCGCGCGCGGCATAACTACTGCTGTGAGGTGACAGATGGAACCTTCAACCACAGTCGAAACTTTCGTCGTTCAGATGAGAGCGGATGGGACCTTAGAGCTGCCGGCGGACTTCCGGGCCGAACACAATCTGGCGGCAGGCGATCCGCTGACGATCATCCGCATCAATGGTCATCTGATCATCGCGCCGCGCCCCTTGATCGTCCCCGAAATGGCCAACAAGATTGCCGAGTTAAGAGAACAAGCCGGGCTGACGGTAGATGATCTCCTGGCCGGACTCGAGGCCGTAGGCCAACAGCTCTACACAGAACAATATGGAAGTCTCGCCGCCTGAGCCGCCGCATTTGTTCTTTGATGCGAGCGTCATCATCGCCGGCGCGGCCTCGGTTCACGGGGCGAGCCGCGCTTTGCTGGTTTTGGCTGAAGTCGGCCTCATTCGCGCCGTAGTTTCGCCGTTCGCGCTCGCAGAGGTTGAGCGCAACCTGCGCTGGAAACTTCCAGCGGCGGTGCCTTACTTTCGGCGCATCCATGAGGCTATCCAATGGGAGATTGTCCCCGACCCCCCACAAGCGGAAAGCGAATTCTGGACGAAGTTTGTTCCGCTCAAAGATGCGCCCATTATCGCCGCCGCTATCCACGCCAAGCCTCATCGACTCATTACACTCGACGCTAAACACTTGATTGACCCGCCTCAAGTCGCCGCGCAGAGCGGCCTGGTCATCGTCACTCCCGGCCAGATGATGCAGGAAATCCGCCAGCACATCGCGGCAGGCTTTGGGCGCGCTCAAACGTAGCCCTCTGGCGGTGTTTCCGCAAATCAGGAGACCGGAGTAAGAATGCTGGCGCTCTAATCCGGAAAGTAGCCGGTTGTAGAAAGGCAAGCCATATGGCAATGCTTGAAATCACCGTCAAACTGACTGAAACTGAAGTAGCGGCGATTGACCGGGCGGCGCAGTTGGAACGGCGCACGCGGGAGGAAGTTTTGCGCCTCGCCGCACGCGAATATACTCGCCGCTACCATCGCCGACGAGATGATCCTGAAATTCGTCGCGCGATGGCGACGATTGACGCCCTTGCAGCCAAACTTGGTCACAACGGATCTGATAGTGCTGAAACTGTTCGCCGCTGGCGAGACATGCGGCGATGATGAATCCGAAAGTAGGTCCATCAACAGGCGCTATGGGAAAATGATAACCCCCTCGGCATTCATCGTCGCACCCGTGTCTTTCAAGGCGCGCTCAATGCGGTTCTCTTCAATCTGGGCTTCAATTTCCTCGCGGTGGTCGAGGTAGTAACTGATCGCGTCGTATACTGCTGCCGGTTCGAGATGAGGATAGGCGCGCAAGATGTCGTCGGCGGTGTCGCCGCTCTTCCACATCGCGGTCACCAGCCACACGGGCATACTGCTCCCGCGCAGAATGGGCCGCCCGCCCCGAAACCCCTCGCGCCGGACGATATAGGGGTGCTCCGTCGGCTGAGTCTCTATCCGCAACAATTCATCGGCCAGCTCGTCGGCAGTGCGCTGGCTCTGCGCAGCGCGGCGGGCCAATTGCTCAAAAGTCTCGCGCGAAATAGTGAGGGTTGCTGTGGGGGTAGTCATACGGCGCCTCCTGCCCCACTTGTTTCATGCAAACACCACCTTCAAATCAGACGTGGTGTAGATTGGCGCCTCATCTTCCATCCCGCGCATAGCGAAGGCAAGAGACAAATC
>DAOTXG010000214.1:0-3463 GCA_034435515.1 Anaerolineales bacterium | reverse complement strand
CCGCGTTGGTCGGGTTTGTTGTTGCTCATCGGGATATTGTTGTCTATGGCGGAAGGGTCGCCGATTGACCCCACGCTACTGCATGTGATTCTCACCATCGGCCGTGTCGTCTTCGGCCTCGGCCTGGCGTGGATGGGCTACGCGCTTTGGTCGGAAAAGCGCGAGCCGGCCAGACCAGGCCAGCCTGCTATGTAGTGACGACTTCAGTCGTCAGCCAGAAAAAGCGACTGAAGTCGCTACTACAATTGGGAGAGTAACAAAAGAGAGCCGGGGCGCGGCTCTCTTTTTGTGCATACGCTGCTGAAGTCTAGTAGTCCGTCAAGTTGATTTGGATGGATACCTGCGCTCGCGGCGGATTCCCTGGCACTGCCCGCCAGGGCAGGTGTGCACGCCCTTCGGGCAGCGCCGCCGGACGCTTCGCGCAAATCCGGCGGGAGCAGATTCATCTTAATCAGATGGACAGTGTACTAGCCCTTCCTCAACAGCCACCACGCGCCGAGGCCGATCAGCCCGGCGAGCACGGCCAACCCGCCGGCGGCTACCTTCACCGTCTTCGGCTCCATGCCGGGCATCACCACCGTGCCGTCGCCATAGTTCTTGAACAACTGGCCCCATTTGGTCTGGAGCGCAGCCTCCACGCGCGGGCGGCCCACAAACGGATACCAGTACACGTTGTGGTAGAAGTTGCTGGCGAAGTACGACCACGGGACCAACGGGCTTTGGAGCAGGGGTTTTTCGAGCGGCTTGAGCGGGCCGTGATAGATCATCTTCTGCCCCTTGCTGGCGAAAGTGTCGGTCTGGACGAAGTTCCAGGCCGGCTCCTGGTTGATGTCGTAGCCGACGACCTGGATTTCCTTCGGGTCGCCCACGCCCAGCCCGAGTTCGTGCGCCTTGTGGATGAAGCGGATGGACATCGGATCGAAGCCCTGCAGTTTGGCCGAGATCGCGTCAATCGCGACCTGATCTGCCGAGGCGAGCAGGATGTCCTTCTCGTGCCAGCGCATCGCGCGCGGGCCGGGGCCGTCGCCTGCGAACGTCCCGTCCATCACCGCGAACAAACCAGGGTGGATGTCCTGCTGGATCATCAGCAGGTCCACGAGCGTGTCGTGGATGACCGAATGCGTCCAGTGGCGGTTGCGATGAAGCAATCCGCCGAAACTATTCTTGACGGCTCCGGTTATGGTTGTGAAAACGTGCGTATTGTGCAGGAACGTGCCATTGCCGACAAAGTTAGGGGCCGACTCCATCGTGAAATCATAGAGGAAATCAATGTCAGCCTCGATCTCTTCAACGCTGGTAATATGATCCCAGGCGATGTCTTCGCGGGCCAGGAATTGCAACTGGCTTAGTTCATCTTGAAACCTGCCTGTTTGATCTGCCTGTTCCAATTTGGCGAGATACCGAAGCGCCAATTTTCGTGCTGGCGCTCGATGGCCATTCTCAATCAAGGAAACCATGGAGGGGCTTGAGATTTCTCTGAAAGCCTGATGGGAGAGGCCAAGGGCAGTGCGGAGGTGTTTAAAAGTCACACGGGGTAGAGGGACCGTGTCCCAATTCGTATCATGCTCGACAGAGAGTGTTGCTTCGAGGCGAGCCTGTTTGCTTGCGCAGTGTAAACGAACTTGATAAGCCAATTGGCCGAGATCTGCACCATATATACTCAATGAATAGTAACGCCGTCTTTCTCGCTTATTGCCGGGCAGGAAATTCCAGCGCATCCCTTTGAAAGCTATAACCCCTAAGCGACTTAGTAAGTATTGAACATCGCGGACGAGGCGTTCACTCTTAGAATATGCTGTAAGGGTATATGAATGTTTGCCAGGGTCTGAACTAGGCGCTATACCTGCATCCCCATCAAAGTATCCTGCTAGGAATGCGCTAATCTCCTCATCAGTGCATTTGAAGAGTAGTGGAGGGACTCTCTTATCTTCAGCTCGCAGGGGTGCTATCCAGCCGAGTTGAGCGAAAAATTCAGCCAACTGGTCGCTGCGGAACTTCGCTTCTTTGCCGCGCTCAAACGTCACTTCAATGCTGAACAGGCGGTGTGTCAGATCAACAAAGTCGGCCTGTATTGCCGGGTCGCTATTGACCATCACAAAATAATTGAGTGGGCTGAGGTATCCCTCTGCTGCGAAATAACCCACCCAACGCCAAAAATCAGGCGACGTTTGTGCGGGGGCCGTCACAGCCCAATTCCGCTGCGCGCGTGGTTCGATTCCGGCCTGGTGGATGATACGCTTGACGGAGGTTATGCTGGCCCCGTGCGCTTGAGCGATCTGTTTGACCTCTTCGCCAGTCAGATAGGCTCGCACGACTTCGCGCTGAACACTGGAGGAAAAGGATCGCCCATCCTTGAAAGTCAAGGTATCCACATCCACCCGCTGCCGGTTCGGTGACCGTAGCGCAGGCAATGGCTGACTCTGGCCCGCTACATTGATTTTGCGCGGAATGGCAATCCGGTCTTTGACCTGGAGCGTCGCCGCCGCCCGCCACCCTTGCGGTGTCAGGAAGGGATGCTCGGACGAGACTTTGACCTCGCGCCCCGTCTTGGTGCGAACTCGCCAGATCTTTCGGCCATTCAAAGGCGTTCGCCAAAAATAGCGGGTGGCCTGCGGCCCCAGGGACCCGCCGTCGGAGAGGCTGAGCAGCGCAGCTTGGGCCGGGATGCGGGTGTCGCCGTCGGCGTCGAGCAGCGCCACCCCCCCGTCTTTGAGCGCGCCCTCCACCAGATCGGCGATGCGCGCCAACGTTCCATCAGCGAGGACAACTTCGGTATCAGGATGCACACACTTCACGGTGGGCAGGTGCACGATGTTCTTGCCGACGAGCGCCTTCGGGATGAACACGCCCTGTGGGTAAACCTTGTCGAGGACGAGGAAGGGGCGCTTGGGCTTGTACTCGAACCACTCGAACTGTTCTTCGTATAGGTAGATGCACGGGAGGCCGAGTTTGTCGGTGACGAAGCGATGCTTGTTGTTGAATTCGCCGTCGCGCGCGTCCACGACCACGGTGTCGTTGTGCACGCCCACCAGGTCGGCATAGCCCGCTTTTTTCAGCGCGAGCGCCGCGCCTTCGATCTGCCAGGGCGTAGACGAGCAGGCCGGATACCAGGTCTGCCACGAGATGTTGATCTTGAGCGCGGTCGTCGGGCCTTTCGGGAGAGCCTCGCGAAAGCCGGCCAGCTCCATCACGCGCTCGACGTCCTGCAGCACCGTCTCGGGCGAGGTCTTGACGACGGCAACTTTGCCTTTGCCGGGGAAGTCACTCATGTCTTTCTGCTCCTGTTGTGGGACAAGTTTCAAACTTGTCCCACATTTTGGTTGCGGCTTGGCCGCGCTATGAATTGCGCGCCGACCAGACAGTGCGGGCGGCGCGCCGCGCGCAGAATACCACGAGGCCGGGGAGTTGTCCAGGAAGGTTCAGAGGATTGGCGTGGGAGCGGCTGGTAGCCCCCTTACGGGGA
>DAOTXG010000213.1:0-4077 GCA_034435515.1 Anaerolineales bacterium | reverse complement strand
CGAAGCCTGCACCGCCGCGAACGCTAAGCGCAAGGCCCCATCGCTGTTGCTGAACATGACAAAGGTTACTGCCTAATCTCACCACCATCTGAACGGTTACTCGAAGCCTTTGGCGAGCGCGGCCAGGGTTGCCGCGCGGGCGAGTTGGGCGGCGAACTCATTCGGGTCTTCGTCCGGGGCAAAGTCGCCGTTGAACGTGGTGAGGTGCAGGTGCAGGTCGTCGCCGAAGGCCCGGATCCAGAGGCCACGCAGTTTCCGGGCAGCCTGGCTCTGCTCCAGGAATTCATGGGCCGCCTCCACGACCGGCAGGGGCAGTTGCGGGCCAAGCCAGCGGCCCAGGTTCGCGTTGAGGATGTGGATGTTCGATTGATTCGCGTTCATCTTTCACCTCCGGGCATTTAACTCCGTCAGTACACGACCTGGAGTTTATCACTTCTTCCCATAGCGGGCTAATGCCGAAGAGAGCGGGTGGGCGCACCAGGTCAAGTGTGCCTTGTGGCAGCCGCTCGCGCCGGCGCCCGATCTCATCTTCACCGATGGCTTCGAACTGCGCTTTTTGTTCGCCCCGCAGTTGCACTGCGGGGTAGCGGCAGTGCAATCGCGAAGCATCCCTTTGGGACTGCCGCCAGATCAAGAGCACACTCCAACAGCGCAACTTGTGCCCGCGCGCAGTATAACCGGCATTCAGGATCATAGATGCCATAGGGAATCGCGATGCTCTCGGCCAAAGAACGGAAGTCATAGACGTTGACGCGATTGGGGCGCGCCAGATTGTGAATATTGTCCCAATTAACTCCTTGATTGACTTTTCTTCGTCTATCAATATACTCTAATTAGCGTATCCTTGGCCCTGGTTGTGCGATTATACAATCAGTATAAACATGTCGGGTCAACCCTGACTCGAAGATAGGCCCCAAATCGCACGCGCGTTCTAACTTCGCCGGTTTTCATCTCACGAGGAGGTAATTATGATCAGGCGCATCATTTCGCTCTTCCTGACCGGGATGGTGGTTTCTCTGCTTGCCGCCGAGTGTGTTATTGTGAATATTGACGTCGAAATTCAGGACAAATCGAGAGAATCGTTTGTCCCGGTCTACGACGCCCGAATGTAACGGCAACCAACACGACCACCCCCACTGCCAGTCGGCCGGCCCGCGGCTCGAAAGCCGCCGCGGGCTATCAGGGTTTTTCGCTTCGCCACACACGCCCGGCGCTTGGACAGCCGGGCTATTGGGGGTTGGCTTTTTGTTGTCCGCGCGTGAGGCACGACCAGGCCGCTGCCTGATTAGTCTGAATTGCTCAGGAAAGGAATAGACAAAGCATGAAAGCCAAGATCCGAAACCTCCTCCTCGCTCTGGCATTGATGGTTTCCCTTGTCGGGACGGCGTCGGCAGCGCCCGCGAATAGCGCGGGCGGCCACGGTTATTACGTCGTCCAGTTCTCCGGCCCGATTCTGGCCGAGTGGCGCGCCGCGCTGGAGGCGAGCGGCGTGGAGATTCTGGCCTACCTGCCGGATTTCGCCTACAAGGTGCGCATGAACCCGGCCCAGGCAGACCAGGCGGGCGCGCTCGACGGCGTGACGGGGGTGACCCCCTTCCAGGCTTCACAAAAACTCAGCCGTAATCTGCTGAAGGACGGGGCGACTCACCTGTACCGGGTGCGCGTAGAGCACGGCGCGGACGCTGGGCTGGCGACAGCAGCCATCGTACAGAGCGGCGCGCAGGTATTGGGCCGAGACGGTCAGATTTTGCTCGTAGCCGCCGACGGCGCGCAGGTAGACGCGCTGGCGCAGGTGCTCGACGTGGCCTGGGTTGAGAATTTCCTGTTCAGGGAGAAGCACAACGAGTACGGCGCGGGCGTGATCATGGGCGCGAACGCCGCCAACGCCAACGGCTACGACGGCTCCACGCAGATCGCGGCGGTGGCTGACACCGGGCTGGGCGATGGCACGGCGGCGGGCGCGCACCCGGACATCCCGGCCAGCCGCATCGTCGCCATTTACAACTGGTCCGCCCCCGACTCTTTCCCATGCTACGACGTGATCCCGGATGGCCCGGTGGATGTGGACAGCGGGCATGGGACGCACGTGTCAGTCTCGGTGCTGGGCGATGGAGGCGCAAGCGGAGAGGGGAAGGGCACGGCCCCGGCGGCCCGGCTCGTCTTCCAGGCTACAGAGGAATATCTGGATACCTACGGCGCCTGCTCAGGCAGTCCCGACGGCTACTATCTCATCGGCATCCCGAATGACATCAAGCAGCTCTTCCAGCAGGCATACAACGCGGGCGCGCGTATCCACTCCAACTCGTGGGGCAGCGCAGTCGCGGGCGATTACACGCTGGACAGCGCCAATGCTGACAGCTTCATCTGGACGAACAAGGACATGGTCATCACGTTCTCGGCGGGCAACGAAGGCACGGACGCGAACGCCGACGGCGTGGTGGACAACGACTCCACCGGCTCCCCGGCCACGGCCAAGAACGTGATCACCGTCGGCGCGAGCGAGAACGACCGGCAGGGGGACTACCAGTGCGACACCGGCCTGACCTACACCTCGCACGACGCCTACCAGACCGGCCAGACCTGCTCCAGCATGGGCGGCAATCAGGTCAACTTCCTCGGCACGTGGGGCCAGCGGTATCCCGCCGACTTCCCCGCGGAGCCGCTCGCGAGCGACGTCACGGCGGGCAATCAGGAGCAGATGGCCTCCTGGTCGAGCCGTGGCCCGACGGACGATAGCCGCATCAAGCCCGACGTGGTCGCCCCTGGCACGTGGATCCTCTCCGGCTATTCCGGCCTGTATCAGGAAGGCTATGGCGACCCGGTGAACCCGCAGAATAGCCTCTATCAGTGGGACGGCTGGGGGATGCCGCGCAACGTGGCCTACAAGGGCATGGGCGGCACTTCGATGTCCAACCCGCTGACCGCGGGCGCGGCAACCGTGGTGAAAGATTACTACCAGAAAGCGAATGGTATCAATGCCAGCGCCGCGCTGGTCAAGGCCACCATCATCAACTCCGCCGTGGACATGCTCGACGAGAACAACGACGGGGCCGACGACAACGACTATCCCATCCCGAATAACCACGAGGGGTGGGGGCGCGTGAACGTGGCGAACGCCACCGACGGCGGTCACAAGTTTGTTGACAACACCAGCGCCGGCCTGAGCACCAACGGCACGAAGACCTATCAGGCTTCTGTTAACGGCGGCGCGCCACTCAAGGTCACGGTAGTGTGGAGCGACTACCCCTCCACCGAGTCGGCCAGCATCAACCTGGTCAACGACCTGGACGTGACGGTGAGAGGCCCCGGCGGCACGCCGGTCTACCTGGGCAACGTGTTTAGCGGTGGGTGGAGCGCCACGGGCGGCTCCGCCGACCGGCGGAACAACGTCGAGAATGTGTACGTCCAGTCGGCGGGCGTGGGCACGTGGACGATTGAGGTGAAGGGCTTCAACGTGCCGAACGGGCCGCAGTCCTTCGCGCTGGTGGTGGATGGTGCGACGACGCTGACCGAAGTGCAAGCGCAGAACACGGGCCTGCTCAGCCCAACCGCTAACGCTGCCGTGACCAGCCAGGCCGGAGATAACAACGGCTATCAAACCAACCCCGCCAACGCGCACGACAACGATAGCGTGTTCGCGGTGGACACCGACAGCGGAAACGGCACGAGCACGTCCTGCACCAACAACAAGAAGGACAAGCACATCTACCGCGATTACAGCATCAACGTGTCTGGGGCTATTCAGGGCATCGAGGTGCGGCTGGACGCGAGAGCAGACAGCACGACTGGCTCACCCAAGATTTGCGTGCAGCTCTCGTGGAACGGCGGATCGAGCTGGACGACAGCCAAACAGACCTCAACCCTGACGACGAGCGAGGCAACGTACATCCTGGGCGGCAGCGCCGATACGTGGGGCCGCACGTGGACGACGTCCGAGCTCTCGAACGCCAACTTCCGCGTGCGCGTGATTGACGTGGCAAGTTCAACGCAGCGAGACTTCTCGCTGGATTGGGTGGCGGTGAACGTGCATTACCAACCGTAAATGTTCAGACCTGTCAGGTCTCCAAGACCTGACAG
>DAOTXG010000212.1:0-2114 GCA_034435515.1 Anaerolineales bacterium | reverse complement strand
TCTGCACAGACGGCCTCCGCGGCTTCCAAAACCCAGCCGCCCACGAACACCGAGAGCCGTTGCAATAATGCGCGCTCCGGTTCCGAGAGCAGGTCGTAACTCCAAGCAATCAGCGCCCGGAGAGTCGGATGGCGCGGCAGGGCGGTGCGGCTGCCCCCCGTGAGCAAGCGGAAGCGGTCGTCCAGCCGCGCCGCAATCTGCTCGACTCGCAATACCCTGGCGCGCGCTGCGGCAAGTTCGATGGCCAGCGGTATCCCATCCAGCCGCTGACATATCTGCGCGATGGCAAGCGCATTCTCGTTGGTTATGGTGAAGCCGGGCGCCATCGCCTCCACCCGCTCGACGAACAAGCGCACGGCTTCGTACCGGGTCAGGACAGCCGCCAGGTCGTCCCCTGCCACAGGCAATTTGCGGGCATCCGGCGTCGAAAGCGACGGCACGCGGAAGGGCGACTCGCCCGCAATGCCCAGCGCCTCCCGGCTGCTGGCGAGGATAAACAGGTGCGGGCAGGCATGGAGCAGCGTCTCGACCAGTTGCGCGCAGGCTTCGACGAGGTGCTCACAGTTGTCCAGAATCACCAACAGATTCTTGGGTCGCAGGTAATCCGTCAAGAGCGTCATGACCGGGCGGCCTGGCGCTTCGCGCACGCCCAGCGCATTGGCGACGGTCTGCGGCACGAGCGCCGGGTCGGCCAGCGGCACCAACTCGACCAGCCACACGCCATCCGGGAACAACTCCAGCAGCTCGGCGCCGATCTGCAGCGAGAGCCGCGTCTTGCCCGTGCCGCCTGGCCCGGTGAGCGTCACCAACCGCGCGGCCAAAAGCAACTGCTTCACCGCCGCGATCTCCTTCTCGCGCCCGATGAAACTCGTCAGTTGCACCGGCAGGTTGTGCGGGAAGACGTCTAAGGTCCTGAGTAGTGGAAAGTCGGCCGGCAGGCCCGGCGCGATAAGTTGATAAATATGCTCCGGTCGAACGAGGTCCTTCAGACGGTGCTCACCTAAATCGCGCAGCTGCGCGCCCTCCGGCAGGTGATCGCACACGAGTTCGTAGGCCGCCTGCGTGAGCAGCATCTGTCCCCCATGCCCCACGCTCAGCAGGCGCGCCACGCGATTGAGCGCCGGCCCCACGTAATCATCCCCGCGCTCTTCCGCGACCCCGGCGTGCAGCGCGATGCGCACGCGGATCGAGAGATGAGCGAGTGGAGATAGGAGATGGCGCTGGATCTCAATGGCGGCGGCCAGCGCGTCGGGCGCGGTGGCAAACGCGGACTGAAAGGCATCGCCGACCATCTTGTAGGCGTAGCCGCCGCGCGCCGCAACGGTCTGGCGAATGATGGCTTCGTGCTGCGCGAAGGCGGTTTTCATGGCCTCGGGGTGCTGTTCCCACAACCGGGTGCTGCCCTCGATGTCCGTGAAGAGGAACGTGACCGTCCCGCTGGGCCGCGCCAGCACAGGTGATTTCTCCCCTGCTCCTGAGCGAAGCGAACTCCCCGGCTCCCCGGCGCCCTTGTGGTTTTGCTCCCCGGCCCGGATCTTCTCGTACAGCGCGGTCGTCTCCGGTTGGGGTTCCGCGCCCACCTGTTCGCGCAGAATCCGCACACATTCCTGATACTGGCGCAGGGCGGCGTTGCGCTGGCCTGCCTGTTCGTACACGAGCATTAACTGCTGATGCGCCGCCTCATTGAGCGAGTC
This sequence comes from Anaerolineales bacterium, assembly GCA_034435515.1. Classification (GTDB taxonomy): domain Bacteria; phylum Chloroflexota; class Anaerolineae; order Anaerolineales; family UBA6663; genus DATDRS01. Next base: position 420 of record DAOTXG010000212.1, on the reverse strand, counting down.
GAGCGCCAGCCAGCGCCGGGCAAAGGGAATGGCAGCTTCGGCCTGGCCCTGTTCACAGTGACATCGGACGAGCGTTTCCAGGGCGCCTGCAAATTCGCGGCGCAGGCCCTCGGCTTGAAAGAAGGCCCACTCGTCAAAATCAGGCGCATCCTTCAGGCTGAACCCGGCCAGGAAGTGATCCTGATAGAGCGCGGCGGCCTCGGTCAACAAGGGCACGCGAGCAGCGCAGTCGGGGGCTGAGCGGCTGGCGGCCACCTGCGCCTGGAACTCCGTTACATCCAGCCAGATTATTCGCCCTGAGCCTGTCGAAGGGTCTCGCCCTGAGCCTGTCGAAGGGCCTGCCCTGAGCGAAGTCGAAGGGTCGCCCTCCGGGCCAAGACTCACCATCTCCCGGTCGGCCAGCACCCAGCCCTCCCCCAC
>DAOTXG010000211.1:0-3851 GCA_034435515.1 Anaerolineales bacterium | reverse complement strand
GGCCGGCCTGGGGTTGGGCGCGCTGGCGTGCGTCGTCGCCGGGGCGCTCTTTGCCGTCCCGGTCTTCGCGCTGGCGGCGTTCGTGTCGGCCAGGGTCTGACATGGCGGACGTCATCACCGGCTTGAGTTGTCCGAACTGCGCGGGCACGCTCGCCGTCCGCGAGGGGCAGCGCATCGTCAAGTGCCCGTATTGCGAGGCGCGGTCGCTCGTGCGCGGCGAGCGCGGGGTGGGCCGCTATCAGGCGGCGCGGACGGTCAGCCGTGAAACGGCGGCTGACGCCGTGCGCCGATTCTGGTCAGGCTTTAACCGGGCGATGGATCTGAGCCGCCGGGCGCAGATCGCCGAACTGTTCCTCGTCTATCTGCCCTACTGGCGCGCGCAGTCGCAGGTGGCCGGCTGGCTTTTCGGGCAGAAGAGAGTCGGGTCGGGGAAGAACCAGCGGTACGAGGCGCGCGAAGTCCAGATCATGGAAGAGATGGAATGGACAGGCGCGGCAGGCGACGTGGCCGAGTTCGGCGTGGAGAGTGTGAGCCTGGCGGGCGCGCAACTGGCCGCCTACGACCCCGAACAACTGCACGCCGAGGGAATGGTCTTTGAGCCGACTGGCTCACAGACCGACGCGCGCGAGGCAGCCCACGTCGGCTGGGTCGGACGCGCGCAGGCGAAGGCCGGGCTGGACCGGCTGGCGCAGACCTTCCTGCGTTTCCTGCGCGAGTCGCTGGCGATCGTCTATTACCCGTTGTGGGTCGCGCGCTACACGTACCGCCAGCGCGCTTATCAGGTGGTGGTGGACGGGCAGCGAGGGAAGGTGTTGTACGGCAAAGCGCCGGGCAACATTTATTATCGCGCGCTTATGCTCCTGGGTGGGACGGCGTTAGGGTCTTTCGTCCTCGTAGACGGCCTGGCGCTCGCGCTGGCGCTGCTGGCGAACGCAAAGGATCCCGACGAGGGCGACCTGGCGCTGCTCGCGCTGCCGTTCATCGGCGGCGGGGCGCTTATCGCCGCGGGCTACCGGCTGTTCCGGTGGGGCGAAGAGATCGAGCACAAGGCCAGATGAGTGTGAGGCAGGCGGAGGCGACGACGGATGCCGGCGAGTGTTGAGTTAGTCCTGTTGAAGTGCCTGCGCTGCGGGAGAGCCATCCCGGCGGCGGAAGAGGAGGCGGCGTGGGTGTGCGCGCAGTGCGGCCAGGGGATGCAGCTCACGCCCGACGGCCTCGCGCCGCTGGAGGTCAATTGGGCCGCGCCCCGACCCGGCGCGTCTCAAATCCGCTGGCTGCCCTTCTGGGTGTTCACCGGCCGGGTCAACTTTCTCCGCCGGGAATCGTACAACGTCCTCAAAAGCGCCCCGGACCGGCTCTGGGAAAGCCCGCGGCGATTTTACATCCCCGGCTTTCCGACGACGTTGGAACAACTGGGGGAACTGGGCGCGGAATTGACCCGGAAACAGGCGGCGCTGAAAGCCGGGCCACCCACCGGCGAGTTAAAGAATTGCACGCTCTTCCCTGACGATGCGCGGCAGGCGGTCGAGTTCGTCGTCCTCACCATCGAGGCGAAACAGAAAGACAAGCTGAAGGGGGTGGACTTCCGGCTGGATTTGGGTGAGCCGGAGATGTGGGTGCTGCCGTTTGCGGGGGAAACTCTCGTCACGGCCTGATTTCCTTCAAAATCTCCTCCGCCCGGTCAATCCTCACCATCTTCTCCGCCACCATCTTGCCCGCGACAATTTCGATTTGCTCGCCCACCGCGCCGGCGGCGATGGCGACCTGGCGCGCGTGCAGGGTCATGTGCCCGCGCTGGATGCCCTCGGTGGCGAGGGCGCGCAGCGCGGCCAGGTTCTGCGCCAGGCCCACGCTGACGATGATCTCCGCGAGTTCACGCGCGCTGGTCACGCCCATGAGCCTGAGCGCGGCCTGCGCGGTGGGGTGCACCCTGGTCGCGCCGCCCACAATCCCGACCGCCATCGGCATCTCCAGTGTGCCGACCAGGTTGCCATCTTTGTCCTTCCCCCACGTGCTGAGCGAAGTGTAGCGCCCGCCCCGCGCGGCGTAGGCGTGCGCGCCGGCTTCAATCGCGCGCCAGTCGTTGCCGGTGGCGATCACCACGGCGTCCACGCCGTTCATGATGCCCTTGTTGTGCGTCGCCGCGCGGTAGGGATCGGCGGCGGCGAAGGCGTAGGCCTCGACGATGCCATCGCGCACGCGCTCGCCGGTGTAGAGGCGCCCCGCCGGGCCAAATTCCAGGGCGGACACCGGGATGACGCAGCGCGCGCGGGCCAGGCGGCGGTCGGCCAGGTTGGAGAGGATGCGCAGGTGCACGCGCCCGCCCGTGAGCTGCTCGACGGTCGGGGCCAGCGTCTCGCAGGCGGTGTTGACCGCGTTCGCGCCCATCGCGTCGCGCGTATCGTAGATGAGGTGCACGACCAGAAACGGCCCAATCGCCGAATGACTCATTACCCTTACCTCTAAATCTCTTGCCCCGCCGCCAAACTTAATCAGCACCGGGTCAACCTGGTTGGCCAGGTCGAGGAGGCGCTGCTTGTTTTCGAGCAGCGCCAGGCGCGCGGCGGGCGGGTCGGCCACGTCGAGGATCTGCATCTGGCCGATCATGAGCGGCTCGGTCGCGTGCGCGGTGAAGCCGCCGCCTTCGCGGGCCAGGCGGGCCATAAAGGACGCGCCGGCGACGACGGAGGGTTCCTCAATCGCCATCGGGACGAGCACTTCGCGCCCGTTGACGAGGAAGTTGACGGCCACGCCCAGCGGCAGCGCGTGCAGGCCGACGACGTTCTCGATCATGTGATCGGCCTGCTCGGGCGTGAGGCCGCGCGAGCCGTCGAGGGCGGCCCGCTGCTCGGGCGTCAGGCTCGCCCACGCGGCCACGGTCTGCGCGCGTTCGGCCAGAGATTTTTCGTAGAAGCCGGGGAGGCGTGAGGAGTGGGAAGGAGAGGGGGTCATAGGCTCTAACGTATTGCGTGTTGCGTATTGCGTAAAATGGAATACGCAATACGCAATACGCAATACGTACCACGTTTCATCTGCCAAAAACTCTCACGGCGTCCAATCCCCTTCCAGCCCCGCGACAAACTCCGCCAGCGTGCCCTGCCCGTTCACGCGGACGCGGGCGAGGGTGTAGCGCGAGGCGAGGGTGTGCGTTCGGCCAAAGTTCACGCTCACGCCGCCCCACAGGTTCATCTCGCGCGCGAGCTGCAGCGTCAGGTCGTCGTACTTGCCGGAGGGATAATTGAAGAAGCGCGGTTGGACGCCGATGTGCGCCTGCACCGTCTGGATCGAGCCGAGCATTTGATAGAGCTGGAAATCGCGGTCGCGGCCCTGCAGTTGCTCGTGCGTCTTGGTGTGCGGCTCGATCTTCCAACCCTCCCGGTAAAGCGCTTCCGCCTGCGGCCAGGTGAGGTAGGGCTCGAACCCCCGGTCCATCAACTCGGTGATGACGAAGACCGCGCCGGTGTAGCCGCACGACCGCATGGCCGGCGCGGCGTACTGGACAATGCCGCGATAACCGTCGTCGAAGGTGAGCACAACCGGTTTCTCCGGCAGGGGCCAGCCCAGGGCAAGCGCGTAAATCAAATCGTACAGGCTGACCGTCACGTAACCGTGGTCGCACAGGTATTGCATCTGCGCGGCGAAATCCTCGGGGCGCACGGTCAGGTTTTTGCGGAGCGTATTGGCGTCGGCGGGCCAGGGTTCGACGTAGTGATACATGAGGATGGGCAGGCTCACCCGCCGCTCCCGCGCCTGGGCGTCGGGAGTGGGCCAGGGGGTCGGGGTGAAGGTTGGGGCGGGGGTCTCCGTCGGCGGCGGGCTAACCGTCGGCGGCGGGCTAACCGTCGGCGGCG
>DAOTXG010000210.1:0-3954 GCA_034435515.1 Anaerolineales bacterium | reverse complement strand
GGAGTCAGGCGCCCACCCGGACACGCGCGCGAAAGACCAACCATCTGCTCCAGCGGCAAAGTGGCTGTCCGCTGCTGGCCAGCCGGGTTTTCTACAAGCGCGTGATCAATTTATCGTAATTAGAGTGGGAACCAATCCAGAACCAGATGAGGTCGTCGCCATCACGGACGCCGAGGGCGCGATAGTCAAGACCGACCCGAACCGAGTAAATCGGCCTCGTCGGATGAACGGGCTTGAAGTGCAAACTGGGATGATAGGGGTTGTGCTTGAAAAGCTTATAGGCCTCGCGCGCCTGACGCTGAATCGGCGACGGTAACTCCTGAAACGCTTTGCGAAATCGCCCGGTCGTATGCGATTTCATAACTCCTCGGGATCGAGAAGTTGAGTCTGGCCGGCCCGATGTTCTGCCAGGGCTTCATCGGCCAGGCGCGCCAGGGCCTCAGCCGAACCGGCAAAGGCCTCGAGCCAACGTTTCTCCGAGGCCATCTCCTCGAGGAGCCACTCCGCCAGGGCGTCTTGCTCGGCGGGAGGCAATTTAGCGGCTTCGGCAAAGGCCATTTCGAGTTTGGTCATGGTGCTTCTCCTTCTTCGCCAAACATAATTTTACACGAAGAGAAAAGGGAACCGTGAGTTCCACCCGCCCGTCGTCGTTGACTTCGACATCGTACTTGAGCGCCGTCTGCGGCAGCAGGGAATTGGACTCTGCCCGGTCACTGATGCTGCGCAATTATACAGCAAACGCCCCCTCACCTGGCCGGTCATTCAAAGCAAAGGACGCAACCCTGGGCCGGGGAAGAAGGCCGCCCAGCCGGCCGAGGAGCAGGAGCGCCATTCGGCCTAGCGGCGACAGGCGGTTGTCGGGCTGGGGGGGGATTCGCGGGACAGGGGTTTTTCCCTACCTTCGTTGCCTATCAGACGCAACCGGCGGGCGCGCCAATGGCGCTGGTAGACCCGCGCAACACATCACGCGCTTGCCTACCATGGGGTGGCATGGTTCTCACGGGTTAGGCTAGGGGGTCGGGCCAGAGCAGGTGCGCTACCTCGATACCATCATCCAGGTCTGGCCAATACACCGCGAAGCCGTGAGGCTCAACCTGCCAGTTGGCTTGCTGCTCCGGCGTGGCGGCTTTTAGCCATCTCAGGTAGGGATGCGCCAGAGGTAGACTGACCTCGCGGCCATCGCTGAGGGCAATCGAGACTTTGCCCTCGGCAAAGCGCACGCCGGTTGCAGCGACACTCGTTAGGTCGTCGCCGCCTTCTCTTCCGCTTCCATCCACGCTGGTTTCAGATCGTAATAAAGCACGTAGGGGTCAATGTCGGCCCCGTTGTCCCAGCCAATCGTGCTGCCCACGACTTTGACTGAGCGAAAGACGGTGGGGTCGTTGCGAATGGGGGTGAAGATTTCACCCCGCAGGAATGGCTCTAAATCTATCTCCTTCGTCACGCCGTTCTGAAACGTCAGGCGGACTCTGAAATTCTCAAGCGGCTCAACGGCTCTGACGCGGACTAATGGTCCAAGTTTTCGCATACAGTGCTCCTCTCAGTCCAACGGCTCAATGTGCAGCAAGGTCTTTCCCTGGCGGGCGTGATCCCAGTTTTCGCGGAGTTCACTCCGGCGCAGTAAGGCCCACTCGACTACCAGGTTGTGAGCACGGCGCGGCAGGTGTCCCTGGAGGATGTCCAGCGTGTCAATTTCGTAAACAGCCTCGTGCTCGCCATATTCGGCGTGGAAATGCGGCGGCAAGTGGTCATTGTAGTACATGGAGATGACAATGCCAAAGAATTCGCTGACGCGGGGCATAATTCCACCTGTAAAGTTATCATAGCATATCCTGGATGGCGAGCAACCCGAGTGGTAAGGGTGTATTTCTCTTGGGTGGTCAATAATAGCCTATATCCCAACCTGGAGTTCGCGCCCGGCCAGCACGCGGTCAGTGAACTTGCGCGCGTAGTCGGTGTCACCGAACGCCTTGCGCACGGCGTCCACCATCGCCTGCGCGTTGCCGCTGGTTGGGGAAGAAGGCCGCCGCGCCGCCGCCCAGCCGGCCGAGCCGGGGATTCTTTGGAAGATGAGGCTACCACCAACGCGCCACGCCGTAGGCGTCAAAGTTGGGGTCAGCGCTGAGCAGCGGCAACTCTTCGATCAATGCCTGAGCAATCAGCCGGCGGTCAAATGGGTCTCGATGATGAAACGGTAATTCCGCCACGCGAACCGTATGGCGAAATTCAATGTTCAACAACTGGATGCCGTTGAGGCGTAAGTGCTGGGGGATAAACGTCGCAAAGGGTGGGTCGAGCGTCAACTTGCCCAGGCTGATTTTGATCGCCATCTCCCACAGGCTAGCCACGCTCAATAGGGGCTGATGGCCGGTGTCCTCGATCAGTTGGCGTGCGCGGGCGCTCAGCCGCTCGTCCCCGCCGACAAACCACAGGCAGGCATGCGTGTCGAGCAGAAGTCTCACGGCACATAATCGGCAAAGTCGGCCAGCGGCGCATCAAAATCATCGGCCAGGGCCACGCCGCCGCGCGCGCTGCCAAACTGCGGCGTGCGGCGGGGCGTGGTCAGGGGGACCAGCTGCGCCAGCGGTTGATCGTCCTTCAGGAGGACGACGGTTTCGCCGTTGACGGCCGCCTCGACCAGGTCCAACAGATGTTGCATCGCTTCTTCAATCGTCACTGCGCGCATGGCCGTTGCCCTTTCGTCAGCGTGAGTATAGCACACTCTGATCCGCGCTGCGGTATAATCCAATCGGAAAGGAAGGTCGGCTATGAGCGCAAAGAGCAGAGTGGTGCAGCGAACCGCCTACCCGCACATCGTAAAAATTGACGGCGTGTGCGGCGGGCAGGCCATCATCGAAGGCACGCGCATTGCCGTCTGGCACATCGTCGGCTACTACTATAAGGTCGGCCTGTCGGTGGAAGATATTCTGGCCGAATGGAGTTACCTGAAACCGGCGCAGGTCTTCAGCGCGCTGGCGTACTACCACGACCACAAGCCGGAGATTGACGAGGTGCGCGAGCAGAACAGTTACGAGCATTGGAAAGCGGAGCAAGCCCGTGCCCCCGCCTAAGCTCTAACGGTTGCTCAATCCGCTCTCAGCGGAAGAACTGAAAAACCAAATCCGCTGGCTCAACGAGTTCAAGTAGTCGCCCACCAATCCAATCACAGTCACAATTGCGGGCCGAGGACGAGCGCCAGCGCGCCGCAGCCCAGCCGGCGGCCACTGTCTCACCGGCTGCCGCCCTTACACCGTCTCAAATTGCATGAGGCGCAGCTTCTCAGGTGTCAGACGGCTGCTCAGATCAAGAATCTCAATCCCCACTAGCCGCCCGTCTTGATCAAAATCCAAAATCACGCCGGGTTGGACTTCCTCGGACTCAACGATTTCCACGTCATCCAACTCGAAGTACAGCGCGTCATCTTCGGTGTCGATTCTGACTTTCATTTCTTCTGTCCTAAACGACGGTCGAAAAACAGCGTCACAATCCGAGGGGGTTGAACATTCGTATCCACGACCACATGCAAAATTCGGCCTTCTTTTTCACGGATGGCTTTGGTGTAGTGCATGTTGTCATCCTCGCCCCGCCGTTTCTTATCCGGTGTGTTGATCACCCGCCAGACCCATTCTTCAAGGATTTTTCGTCGCACCAACATATGGTTTCGCGTGTTGGGAGAACTCCAGGTCGGGCATCGGTACATTTCCAGTTCGTGCCAACTAACTCAGTTGAGTGTACCACAGGTCTACATTCTCCTCTACTCTCAAAATGCGTGATATACTCTCTGTGCTTGAAAAAACCCGGTCGCTTTTGAAGGCCAAACGATGAACCCGAAAAAGGCGCAAGTCGCCTGCCCGCGATGCCGTGCGACGGCTGTTCTCTCCGTCAACGGGAATGAGATTGAGATGCCGCTGGTCTGCCGGGCGTGTGGCCAGGCCTTCTCGCCCCGTTTCTACT
>DAOTXG010000209.1:0-13613 GCA_034435515.1 Anaerolineales bacterium | reverse complement strand
AATCGGCGCAGGTGCTGGCGGCCTTCGCCAACCAGGCCGCCGTCGCGCTCGACAACGCGCGTCTCTTCGAAGAGCGCGAGCAGCGCGCGCGCGAACTGGACGAGCGCTCGCAGCGCCTGGCGCTGCTCAACCGCGTCTCGGCGCAACTCGGCAGCCAGCTCAACATTGAACACGTCTTTGACGTGATGCTCAACGAACTTATCCAGGCGCTGGGTGTGGAGGGCGCCACGGGAGTGCTCTTCGACGAGGACGGTCAGCCCCGCCTCTCCTTCCACGCGCCGGACACCGTCGTCTCCCCGTTCGACCCGCAGACCCCCGCCTGGGCGCGGATGCAGGAGACCCTCGCGCCGCTCACCGTCGAGGACGTGAGGCGGGACCCGTCGCTCGGCCTGGCGCGGGAGTCCTTCGTCGCCCTTGGCATCCAGTCGCTACTCTTCGTCCCGCTGGTAGTCGCCGGGAAATTGATCGGGGCGGCGCAGATCGAAGAGAGGCAGGCCCAGCGGCGTTTCACCCCCAGCGAGATCGAACTGGCGCAGATCATCGCCAACCAGGCGGGGGTCGCCGTGCAGAATGCCCGTCTGTACGCCGAAGCCGAGACGCGCCTGGCCGAGCTGGAGACCATCAACCGCATCAGCCGGGCCATCTCGGCCACAATTGACGTCAGGCAGTTATATGAGCTGGTCGGCGAGCAGGTCACGGCCATCATGGGCGTGGACAACATCTTCTTGATGCTGTATGACGAACTCACCAACCTGATCTCGTTCCCGCTCCTGATCGAGCGCGGCCAGCCGTTGGAAGCGTCGCCGCGCCCGCCGGGCGGCCTGAGCCTGCACGTGATCCAGACCCGCCAGCCCCTGTTGCTGCGCGGCAGCGACATCACCGCCCAACTGCAGAAACTCGGCGCGCTCAGCGTGGGCGCCGGCGTCGCCCGGTCGTGGCTGGGCGCGCCGCTCCTCAGCGGCGAGCGCGTCATTGGCGTGATCGCCGTGCAGGACCTGGAGCGCCCCAACGTCTTCGACGCAAGCCACCAGCGCGTGCTGACGACAATTGCTGCGCAGGCGGCGGTGGCGATCGAGAACGCCCGCTTTGCGCAGGAGCTCGAGGAGCGGGTCGCCGCGCGGACTCAGGAACTCCAGCGCGAGCGCGAGCGGGTCGAGACCTTGCTCCAAATCACCACCGAACTGTCGTCCAGCCTCGACCTCGACCGGGTGCTGGCTCGCGCGCTGGAGCTGGTCACCGAGGCGGTCAACGCCCCGCAGGGATCCATCTTCCTGATGGATCTGGAGACCGATCAATTGATTTACCGCGCCGCGCTGGGCCGCCCCCAGCCGCTGCCCCCCGGCGGCGAGGTTTCGCCCCTTCAACGCACCGAGGGGCTGGTCGGGTGGACGCTCAAGAACCGGCAGGCCGCCGTCATTGGCAACCTGGACACCGACCCGCGCTGGAAGCAGTTGCCGCACCACCGCGGGCGGCACAAGAGCGCGATTGCCGTGCCACTCATGGCCCACGAGGGCGAGGACGCGTTGGGCGCGATGATCTTGCTCAGCCCGCAGTACAACGCCTTTGACGAGGCGCAGCTGCGGCTGGTCGCGGCGGCGGCCAACCAGGTCGGCGCCGCCATCAACAACGCCGAGTTGTACCGCCTCATCCGCGACCAGGCTGAGCGACTGGGCGGGATGCTGCGCGGCCAGCAGGTGGAGGCGACCAAGAGCCGGGCCATCCTCGAAGGCATCGCCGATGGCGTGCTGGTCACCGATGCTGACGGGAAAGTGATCCTGTTCAACCGGGCTTGCGAACGAGTGCTGGGCATCCGGCGAGACACGATCATGGACCGGTCGGTGACGGAATTTGTCGGCACCCTCGGCGGGAAGGCGGGGCAGGCCTGGATCTCGGCGATCACTCGCTGGAGCCTCGACCCGGACTCGTATCGCCCCGGCGAGTTCTTCTCCGAACGCCTGCAACTGGAGGACGGGCGGGTGATTTCTGTCCACGTGGCGCCGGTGACGACCAGCGACGAATATCTAGGTTCAGTCTCGGTGATCCGCGACATCACCCGCGAGGTGGAGGTAGACCGGCTCAAGAGCGAATTCGTCACGAACGTCAGCCACGAACTGCGCACGCCGATGACCTCCATCAAGGGCTACGCGGACGTTTTGCTGCTGGGCGCGGTGGGGCCGCTCACGCCGGAGCAGGCTAAGTTCGTCGAGGTGATTAAGAGCAACGCTGACCGCCTGAGCCTGCTGGTCAACGACCTGCTCGACATCTCGCGCATCGAGTCCGGCAAGGTGGAACTGACGATGCAGCCGTTTGACCTCGGCGAGCTGCTGCGCGAGGCGGCCGACACGTTGAGAGGGCGCATGGACGAAGAGAACAAGCCCATGATGCTTCAGATTGACGCGCCGCCCGGCCTGCCCGCCGCCTGGGGCGACCGCAAGCGCGTCATGCAGATTCTCATGAATCTGGCGGACAACGCGTTCAACTACACGCGCGCGGGCGGCGCGATCACCCTCCGCGCCCGTGTGTGGCATGGGGATGCCGATGCCACGAGGGACGAACTCCGAGTGGAGGTGACGGACACGGGCGTGGGCATCCCGCCCGAGGACCAGCCGCGTCTGTTCGACCGATTCTATCGCGGCGAAGATGCGCTGGTGCTGGCGACGGCCGGCACAGGGCTGGGCCTGCCCATCGCCCGGCAGTTAGCCGAGATGCACGGCGGGCGGTTGTGGCTGGCCGCCTCGCAAGCCGGGAAGGGCAGCACGTTCGCGCTGGCGCTCCCGTTGGCCAGGGAAAAAGTGACCAGTGACGTGTGACCAGTGACGAGTAACGAGTGACGAGAAAGTGACAGACCGAGTGACCGCTCCGCGTCTCACGTCACCCGTCACATGCCGCCCGTCACACACAAGGATAGAGCATGGCGAAAATTTTGATTGCCGAGGACGAACGGGATATCCGCGACCTGATTGCCTTTACCCTGCGGTTTGCGGGCCACGAGGTGCTGGCCGCCGCCAACGGCGAAGAGGCGTACCAGATGGCGTTGAAAGAGATACCCGAATTGGTGATGATGGACGTGCGGATGCCGAAGATGACCGGCTACGAGGCCTGCAAGTTGATCAAGGCCGAGCCGACGCTTCAGCACATCCCGGTCGTGTTCCTCTCGGCCAAGGGCCAGGAACAGGAAGTGAAGATCGGCCTGGCGGTCGGGGCGCTCGAGTATCTGCTCAAGCCCTTTGCGCCGGACCAACTCATCCGCAAAGTGGCGGACATATTGGCGAAGAGCAAGGGGCAGTCGTCGGTAATGAGTAATGAGTAATTAGTAGACCGTACTGTGAGTGCGCTGATCCTGGAAGACGAAGTCCTGCATTACGAAGTCCTCGGCCGGGGGCGGCCGTTGGTCTTCGTCCACAGCTGGCTCGGCTCGTGGCGTTATTGGATTCCCACCATGCAGGCGCTCAGCGCCGAGTACCGCACGTATGCGATTGACCTGTGGGGCTTCGGCGATTCGGGCAAGCGCCAGGAACGCTACAGCCTGGACGCGCAGGCCGAACTGGTTTACGGCTTCATGCATCAACTGGGCATCCTCAAGGCGGCGTTCGTCGGGCACGGACTGGGCGGCGCGGTCGTCGCCTACTTCGCTCGCAAGCATCCCGAGCTGGCCGACCGGATGATGGCCGTCGGCGTCCCCCTGACCGGCGCTGCGATCAATTCCAAACTCGTCGGCGCGCCGCTGGTCGGCCTCGTCGAATCCCTGTTGGGCAAAGGCCCGACGGTGGACCCCATTGGCGTCGAGGCGGCCAAGACCGACGTCATGGCGGTCGAGATCACGGTCAAGACGCTGATGGAAAAGGACCTGAAGGCGCAGTTGACGGAGTTGAAGCCGCCCTGCCTGCTGGTCTACGGCGAGAAGGACAACGTCGTCACTCCGCCGCCCGAGGACGGCTGGCAGAACGGCCTGACCGGCAACGTGCACCGCATCAGCCTCGACGAGTCGCGCCATTTCCCCATGCTGGACGAAGCATCCAAGTTCAACCGCCTGCTGTCCGACTTCCTCTCGCTCAAGTCCGGCGAGGATTTGACGAACCTGGGCTTGAAGGAAGAATGGAAACGGCGGGTGCGGTGAGTCGTCGTTAGCGATTTCGTTCCCCATGCCTTCCCGGTTGTATTCCAAAATCGCCCGCCGTCCGGGCAAGGGGGCCGAAAGGCTGCTCGGCGAACTTGAACTTGCGATCATGCGCGTCGCGTGGAGCCGCGCCTCGGTCACCGTGCGCGAAGTGCTCGTCGCGCTGACGAAGAAGCGGCCCTTAGCGTACACCACCGTGATGACGATTATGGGCCGTCTGGCCGACAAGGGCCTGCTCGTCGCCGAAAAACACGGCAAGACCTATCACTACCGCGCCGCCGGCACTCGCGAAGAGTTCGAAGCCCAGGCCGCCGGGCAGGTCGTCCATACTCTCCTCACCGACTTCGGCGATGAGATTGCCTTGAGGCAGTTCGTCGAAAAATTAGCCGATACAAACCCCGACCAGCTCGCCCGGCTGGAAGAATTGGCCCGACAGGCCCAGGAGGCGCAGGATGACGGCTGATCTACGCTCCCGCTCCTTGTTGCTCCCCTTTGGCTTCGTCGTCGCCTGCACGATCGTGTCCGTCGCGCGTTGGCTGATGAACGGGTTGACGCCCTTTTGGGCCATCTGTTGTTACGCGATGAGCATGGACGCGAAAACGCCGGGGCCGGTGGGGCTGACGGTCATCGCTCTTTTGCTATTCGGCTTCGTTAGGCTGGTCTCCCGGCTGTGGAAGACACACCGATTTGTCTTTCAACTCAACTCCGCCGCGATGACCGTTCCCCCTGTCCGCCTCGCACAGATTCTTTCCGACCTGGGATTGTCGCAACACACGACCGTGCTGGCGACCGGGATGCCCCTCGCCTTCTGCTCCGGCCTTCTGCGCCCGCGTATCTGCCTCAGCCTCGGCCTCGCCGACGCTCTCAACGATGCAGAACTTAAAGCGGTGCTCCTGCACGAGGACCACCACCGCCGTCACTTCGATCCGCTTCGAGGACTGCTGGCCGAGATAATAACCGCCCTGTTGTTTTTCCTGCCGGTGGCCGCTGAGTTGCGCGCCTTGTTCCTGGCCTCCATGGAGCTGGAAGCCGATCAGCACGCCGTGCGCCTCGCCGGGCGCGCTTCACTCGCCGGAGCGCTGCATAAATTCCTCACTCACCCGCTGACGGTGCGACTCCCTGCCATCGGTCTGGCCGGACTGAGCGCCACGGAGGCCCGCGTGGCTGCTTTGTTGGGCGACTCCCCTGCTTCCCTCCATCTCTCCACCTATAACCTGGTCACCAGCAGCGTCATCCTTATGCTGGTGTGCGTGTTGGCCTGAGGGCTTGCGCTCTCAGCATCGTATGCGCGCCAAGCTGGTCCGTGGGAGCGGTTTGCAACCGCGACCGTTGACAACGGCCCGTCAATCTACTACAATATCGTAGTACTTCACGGGAGACTCAGGCGATCTAAGGACTCGTCAAAGAATAAGTCCGCCTGTCACGCTGAGCGCAGCGAAGCGTCTCGCTGGGATTCTTCTGAGACTGAACGATGCCGATGCGCCGATGGTTTACCTCGCCGTTTGTCGTGGCTTTCCTGCTCGCCGCCTGCGCTGCCTCGCCCGCCCGCCCCATGGGGATGCGCATGGACGAAGGGATGATGGAACGCCATATGGCGCCCATCCCCGCTGAATATGCGGGCCTGACCAATCCCCTTGCACCTGACGCCGCATCGCTGGCGCGGGGCAAAGTGATCTACGAAGCCAACTGCGCGGCCTGTCACGGCGCATCCGGCCTGGGCGACGGACCAGCCGCCGAGAGCCTCGACCCGCCCCCCGCGCCCATCGCGCACACCTCTCAAATGCTCTCCGAGGCCTACCTGTTCTATCGTGTCAGCGAGGGCGGCAACTTTGCGCCGTTCAACTCGGCCATGCCCGCCTGGAAAGAAAAACTGAGCGAAGATGAGCGATGGGACGTGATCAACTACCTTCGCTCGCTGGAGGCTGGGGGGATGATGGGGAATATGCCGAACGGCATGATGAATAACGATCAAACGATGCCTGGAGGCGACGTGCTGATAGGCGGTGGAATGACAATGCTCATGCTCGGCGGGATGATGCTCAGTTGTGTGGTCGCTCTCGCCGCGCTGGCAGTTGTCATTGTCGGCCTCATTTGGGTGGCGCGCCGTGCGAGCGGTAATGCCCGGCCTGAATCGCCGCTGGATATTTTGAAACGGCGCTACGCGCAGGGCGAAATCTCGGCCGAGCAGTTCGAGACGATGAAACGCCAACTCGATGAAAAATAGCCTTGTAGCCGGTGTGGCGATCCTGCTCGTCTTGTCCACAGCGACCTGCACCGGTCAGCCATCGCCTGCCGTTCCTTCCCAGGATTACGCCGGTACGGCGCTTGACCGCCCAGCCGCCGACTTCCGGCTGACGGATCACAAGAGCGCCGTCGTCGCCCTATCAGACTTCTGGGGGCAGGTCGTCGTTCTAACCTTCATGGACAGTAAGTGCAAGGAGATTTGCCCGCTGACTGCCGCCCAACTGCGGCAGGCATATAGCGATTTGGGGGCTGAGGCGGCCTCGGTTGTATTCATCGGAATTAACGTCAATGTTGAAGCCAAGAGTGTGGCAGACGTAAAAGCCCCTACAAAACAATGGCGGCTGGACGAAATCCCGACCTGGCATTTTTTGACAGGGAGCGCTGACGAACTGGAACCGGTGTGGAAGGCTTACGGCGTCGCCGTCCTGCCAGCGCCGGAAGGTGGGGAGATTGCGCATACCCCGGGCGTTTATCTCATAGATCAAAAGGGACGTCTGCGTTGGTATATTTCCACGCCGTATGATGAGGCCGGCACACCACAATGGACGATGCCCTTGAATGAACTCTTGGTCAATCACATTCGAGAACTGTGGAGCGAGAAATGAAGCGGCATAGCCTTCTCTTTAAGATTTTGCTCCTGCTCAGCCTGTTGCTTCTCACCGCTTGCAGCAGCAAGACACCGACCGCGAGTCATGCCTCCCAACTGAGCGACTCCATTGCGCTGGCATACGATCCGAGCGATGGGAGACTGCTCAAAGCGGATCGTAACGGCCTATCGCGCTGGCGTGCGAGCGGCGAGTGGGAAAGCGTCAATACACCGCAGACCGCTGGCCTCTCCGGGGTGGCTGTTAACCCTGACCAACTGGGAATGATTTACATCAGCGGCCCCGGCCTTGGGGTGCTCCGCTCAGATGACAGCGGGAATAATTGGCAGGCCCTCAATACCAGCCTGCCTAGCCTCGATGTGACCGCGCTTGCTTTGCACTCGTTTCGACGCCAGACGCTGTACGTCTGGCTGAAGGACATTGGGATTTATCGCACCGAAGACAGCGGCGCGCATTGGGCGCGGATGCCGGATCAAGGCCCGCCCGACACAGACGTGCGCGGCCTCACTCACTCGACCCTGCCGGGCAGTATGAACACCGGCTGGTTGTACGCCGCCACGCCGAGCGGCGCGTACTTGAGCATGGATTGCTTTTGAGGCTGGCGTGCTTTGGGCGCGCGTGACGCGCCCTCACAAAAAGTGAATTCTGTTGCCATTGATCCGATTACGCCACAAAACGTTTATCTTGCTGGCCCGGATGGACTCTTCCGCTCCGCCGATGGCGGCCTGACTTGGGAAGCGCTAGGCGTTCCAGTGAGTTCACAGCCCCTGGCCTTGACCCTTGACCCACGCCATCCCGCACGGCTGTTCGCGCTATTCGCCAACGGGACATTGTTGCGGAGTGAAGATAGCGGGACAACCTGGGTCCCTCTGGAGGTTGGTTCGTGAAATGGTCGTTCTGGAAACGGGGGTGGGTGAGTCTTATTGGTGTAGCGTTCCTGGCCGCCGCGTGCGCCAATCAACCACAGACGCCCACGGCAACGCCGCTGCCGCCTCTGCCCACGCTCGACCCGATGCAGATCCAACAGGGGAAAGAGATTTATCAAGCCAATTGCGTAGTCTGTCACGGCCCGAATGCCGAAGGCGCGCTCAACTGGGCCACGCCTGGCCCGGATGGGCTGTACCCCCCGCCGCCGCACGACGACAGCGGTCACACCTGGCATCACTCCGACCGCGTGCTGTACGAGACGATCTATGGCGGGATGAGCGATCCGCTCCGGCCCGGCTCGCCGCTGCGGATGCCGGCCTGGGGCGGCAAGTTGAGTGACGCCGAGATCCGCGCCGTGATTGAATACTTCAAGAGCCTGTGGACGGAGGAGCATAGGCGTTGGCAGTGGGAGCAGACGGTAACCGATTTTGCCCCCACACCGACGCCATCTCCTGGATGAGGAAGTGACTCACGCCAGTTAGGAGGAGCTCTATGAGCCGCAAAAACCAAACCCTTGGCCTTATCGTCGGCTTTTTCGTCGGTGGGACGGTTGCCGTAATCTGCAGCGCCCTTCTGCTCATTGCCAGTCTGGTCTTTTTGAGCTTTCGAGGTCAGACTGATCAAGCCTCCAGCGCGGCAGCCACCAGACCAGTGTTTCTCCTGCCCACCCCCAGTCAGGGTGACCGCGAGGCGATCTCCGAGATGCCGACTCCGATCGGCTTTCCGGAGACCGCCCAGGACGTTGGGACAGTGGTGGGGCAACCGGCCTCGGCTTTTGAGCTCCAGGATGATGCCGGTCAACTGGTCGCTGTTACGCCTGGTCAGACGGGTCGGCCTACCGTGCTGATCTTTAACATGGGCCTGGGCTGAATGATGTGCGTCCAGCAGCTCGGCGAGCTGCAAGCCTCCGCCGCAGACCTGCAAGCCCAGGCGGACGTCTACACCATCAACCGGGATTCTCCGGTCGAGTCGACCCAGGTGCGGCAGGTGAGCGGAACCACTTTGCCCATTCTCTATGACAAAGATCTGGCGGTTGCCAGGCAGTACGATTTTCTGCCCAAACCCGACCAGCCGATGGGTGGCATGTCCGGTATCCCCCAGATGGGCTTCGTCATTATTGACGCGCAAGGGATCATCCGCGTCCAGCGGGTGGACCTCCTTTTCGGCGAACACGCCGGACAGATTTTGGAGATACTCGAAGCGATGTCAGAGGAATAGCCGCCCCGCATGAATGACCCAATCACTACGGCTGGCCGCTGGAGAAATCGAAGCGCCGCGCGCGTTCCGCGACCACGCCCCGGAGCCAAATGCGCCACAGGAGGCTTATGAGCAAGAAGAAGCGGGCCGCGCGGAAACTCAAGGCCAGGCAACTCATCGCCGTCGTCTTGGTCATCGGCGTTATCGCCATCGGGGGATGGGTCATCGCCCAACAGTTCGCGCCGCGCTCCAGCGCGACGCTCCGCGACAACGACACCGCTTTCAGCATCCCGACCCACGTCGGCCAGCCCGCGCCAGAGTTCACGGCGATTGACGTGGACGGGCAGCCCTACACCGTAACGCCGGGTGATGGCCGCCCCAAAGCCATGGTCTTCTACATGGGCTTCCGTTGACAACTGTGCGTGAGCCAACTCGGCGAGTTGGAGAAACGGATTGACGAATTTCAGGCCGTGGGCGACCTGATTGCGGTGGGTTACGACACCCCTGAATCCTTGAAACAGACGCGGGCCGGTTCAGGCGCGAGTTTCCCCTTGCTCGCGGACATTGAGATGCAGGTGACGCGGCTGTACGACATGCAACTCCGCCCGGATTGGCCGATGGGCGGCATGGGCGACATCCCCGAAATGGGCTACGTCGTCGTCGGCGCGGATGGGCGGATCAAATTACAGCGTGTGGATTTGTATTTTGGCGACCACGCCGCCGATATTTTGACGACAATGAAAAGCGAGTAAATGGAGTCCGGGCCTCCAGCGAGTCGCTCTCGAGAACGGTTATCAAGCGGAGTGCTGCTGCTCGGTGGTCTCGTGCTCGGCCTCGCGTTAGGTTGGCTGGTCTTGACCTTTCAAGACTCATTGCCTGATGCGCGAGCCTTCGTCAACGAGTTCAGCATGACATTTCCGGTGCTGCTGGATGAAACGGGAGAAGTGACGCAATTTCTGTACCGGCTCCCGGGTCTGCCCCTGAGCGTGTTCGTCAAGCGGGATGGGATCATCGCGCGGGTGCACATCGGCGCGCTGACGGGCGAGCAGGTTGACCAGTTTGTAGCAGAAATTTTGAAATAAGGCTGGTTGTAGACAGGGCATCCCCATGCCCGGTGGAGGAACATAATGAACACACTAAAACGCTGGTTGCCATTCGCGCTGTGTTGCCTGCCGGGAGTCGCCGCCGCAGCCGTCATCGGGATTGGCGCGGCGGTAGGCGGGGCGGCGGTGGGCGCGTTTCTCAACGGGCCATTGGGCTTCGGCCTGCTCGTGCTGGCAATGCTGGCCTGCCCGGTGAGCATGGGCCTGATGATGAGGCGTGGAGCGAAACAGAATACTGCTTCCGGCGATTCGGTAACGCTGGCCGATTGCTGTCTGCCGGGCGAGGCCGCCCCTGTTTCTGAGGTGGGTTCGGAGCGGTTAGCCGACTTGCGAGCCAGACGTAAAGCGCTGGAACGCGAACTGGCCGAGATGCAGTGATGCGGCTTATGAAGAAGATCATTTTCGACTTCATCCCATCCTGGCTTCGACTCTGGCTGCCACCGCTGGTCGGCATTCCGACTCTGTTGCTTCTCGGGGGCTGGTCGGAAACCGCCCGGTTCCTGCTGTTCACCCATCATCTGTTCTGGATAGCAGGGATCATCCTGCTCATCAATCCGATAGCTGAGACATTCTGGCCGAGCGCGGCTCAAGAAAAGAAGGACCGCGCAAAGCCCCAACCATCCTCCAAGGCTCGGGCGCGGCGGGAAGCGCGCAAACTCACGGAAAAGCAGAAACCCGCATTCGCATCGGAAACCCCGGCCGAGCGCCTGGCCCGTTTGCAGAAGCGAAAGGAGGTCGTGGATCAGGAAATTGAAAAACTTGTTCCCAAAGGCAAAGAGCGCGTAAAGTGAAATGTCGCTGTAACCAAAAGGAGAGATACTTATGGACCCCTCGACACTGCTGTTACTTGTCGGAGTTTTGGCCTGCCCGATCGGCATGGGCGTGATGATGTGGCTGATGAATAAGAATATGAGCGATCAGCACACGATGCCCGGCCAGCCAACGTCGGCTAATGCGGCGGAGCGGCTGGCCGCGCTTCGCGCTCAACGGCAGGCGTTGGAGGCCGAGATCGCCGAGGCCGCCAAAATCGTCGAGTTGGAAGCCAAACGCAGAGCGTTACTTGCCGAGACAAAAGCGGATGAAAGCGCAGGCCAAGTTTCAGAGGCGCAGGGCGCGACGCGCTGACTGCTGAAGGCTGAGGCATGTCACAACTCATCGCCCAGTATTACGTCTGGCTGAGCAGCCTGGCGAATTGGCTCGCGCTTCCGCTGAGCAATCTGGCCGACACGATCAATATCCCGCTCGTCTCGGCCCTGTTGTTCGGGCTTATCGGCGCGACCGCGCCCTGCCAGTTGAGCACCAACGTCGCGGCGCTCGCCTTCCTCTCGCGCGGGGTAAGCAACCCCAGCCGGGTATGGGGTCAGACGCTGGCTTTCGTCGCGGGCAAAGTCACGGTCTATCTGCTGGTCGGCGGCGTGGTCGTCGTGTTGGGCTTGCAGATCAGCCAATTTAGCGGGACGGCGATTCCCGTCGTCGTCTTCGCCCGGCGCGCGCTGGGGCCGTTGCTCGTCGTTGTCGGGCTGTTCCTGCTGGGCGTGCTCAAAACCCAGTTTACGCTCGGCGGGCGGTTCTCCGCGTGGCTGGAAGAAAAGGTCGGGCGGCGGCAGGGGCTGATACCGGCTTACCTGCTGGGCGTGGCTTTCTCCTTCACTTTTTGCCCGACCCTGTTCTGGCTATTCTTCGGGCTGACCATCCCGCTGGCCATCGCCTCGCCCGGCGGCCTGCTCTTCCCCGGCGTTTTTGCGATGGGTACAGCGCTGCCGGTGCTGGCGCTGGCGGCGCTGCTGACGTCGGGTATCGTCGGCGTCCGCGAGACTGTCAAACGCTTCAAGGCCGCCGACGTCTGGATTCAGCGCCTTGTCGGCGGGTTGTTCATCCTGATCGGGATCAACGAAATCGTCTTGTATTGGCTCATTTGACGAGTTGACCGCGAACGCGGCAGGAGGTACGCAATGACCGCGACTCACGCGCCTGACATGGCTCGACCAACACCGGTTGCTCGGGTCGAAACTGCCGCGCCTGCGATGACGCGGCGTGAGTTCCTGTATTACATCTGGGCCGCCTCGATGGCGCTCCTCATGGCCGAGGCCGGCGGGGCGATCCTTTGGTTCGCCTATCCCCGCTTCAAAATCGGCGAGTTCGGCGGGTTATTCCGCATCGAGTCGAGCGAGATTCCCGCCCCGGACACGGCGAACCCGGTGGACTACCCAGGCGGACGATTCTGGCTTGTCCACATAGGTGAGAAAATCGCCGACGATACGCGCACCCCTTCCAGTTACGAGACCGCGACCGGCGTGATCGCGTTTTACAAAATCTGCGTTCACCTCGGCTGCATCTACAAGTGGGTGCCGACGAACAACCGCTACGAGTGCCCGTGTCACGGCTCAAAGTATCTGCCGAATGGCATCCGCGTGGACGGTCCAGCGCGGCGCAACCTCGACCGCTTCGTCGTCCGCGCCGTGGATACCAACGGCCAAGTGCTGGCGGAGACAAAAGCCGGGGACGTGAACACCGACCCGACGGTGGGCTTGCCCATCCCACTGCCTGCCGGGACGGTTGCCCTCCTCGTGGACACAGCCAAACGCGTCCTTGGTGAGCGCAACCCTAAATAGCCGTGAGAGACGACCTGCGTGACTAACGAAGCGGCGGCGACCACCGCACAACCAAAACTGACTCAACGGCAAGTCCCCTGGGGGCGCTGGCTGGTCTGGGGAGTCCTGTTAAGTCTGCTGGGACTGCTCGGTTACAGAGTTTATCTTGCCCAGGCCGGGCAGGTCTCGCGCGGCCTTGCCCCGGACTTCACATTGCAACTCTATGACGGGGGAACCTTCCGCCTGTCTGACCAGCGCGGCAAGGTGGTGATGGTGGACTTCTGGGCCTCGTGGTGCATCCCGTGTCGCCAGGAAGCGCGGCGGCTGGAAGTGCTTTGGCAGGAGTATCGCGCCCAAGGTGTGGTGTTCGTCGGCGTGGATTATGCCGACACTGAAGCCGAGGCTCGCGCCTTTCTCGTCGAGTTTGGCGTCACCTATCCTAACGGGCCAGACCTCGGCACGCGCATCTCGCAGGCGTATCGCATGCGGGGTGTGCCGGAGAAGTTTTTCATTGACAAGCAGGGCCAGGTGCGCGCGTTGCTCATCGGCCTGGTTCCTGAGGCGCAACTGCGCCAGCAGATTGAAACCTTGCTCGCCGAACAATAATTTGGGAAATAGCCCTTGTGACTCAACCCGCAACTACCCTCTTAGCCCGCCAGCGCGCCTTTGTGATTGCATTGGATCGCACCCTCCTCAGCGGCCTGCGCCACTGGTTGTTGCTCTTCAATGTATTCATGGGGCTGTACGTCATTGCGCCGTGGCTCGCGCCCGTGTTGATGCAGACCGGCCGCCCCATGGCGGCCCGCGCGATTTACTTCTTCTACAGCAC
>DAOTXG010000208.1:0-7976 GCA_034435515.1 Anaerolineales bacterium | reverse complement strand
GCCTTTGAACAGTGGGATGTTAAACAGATAATCCAGGGCCGCCAGCACGAAGCCGCCCGAGGCCACGCCGGCGAAGAACAGGTACATCGCCACCCACAGGCCCCACACGACGTAGGAGCCGTAGGCGGCGTTCTGATGCCCGAAGGCCAGGCGGTCGTAAAGGCCCCACAGACCGATAAGCAGGGCCAGGCCGCCGAGGGCGTAGAGGCTGCGTTTGAGAGTCATGGTTACCTCCGCATAGGGCTGATAGCATATGGCGCATAGCGTATGGCGCATGGCTATCTGTGATTGGCCATCGGCTATCCGCCATCTGCGATCTGTTGTCACACCAAATAGTAAACGCGCGGCTCCGTCCCTAACTCTTCTTTTAGCCGCATGACATTAGGGCTGGCGACCAGATCCGTCACGAGCGCGTCCGGGTCGTTGGCGTCGCCGAAATACGTCGCACGCCCGATGCAGGTCGTCACGCATTCCGGCAGCAGGCCGTGCTTCACCCGGTGCAGGCAGAAGTGGCACTTGCGCACGTTGCCGATGGGGGAGACGTCGTGCTCGCGCGGCCACGGCTCGCCGTACTCGAAGTTGGGGGCGCGCTCATAATCGTCGGCGAGAGTCTGGCCCGCGATCAACCCTTCCGCCACAGGCGCGCCTCTGGTATACGTCTTCCCGAAGTCGAAGGTGCGCGCGGCATACGGGCAGGCGGTGATGCAGTAGCGACAGCCGATACACTGGTCATAGTCAATGACCACAACCCCTTCTTCGTTCTTGTACGTCGCATTGACAGGACACACCGGCACGCAGGGCGGGCTGTCACACTGCATGCATGGTTTGGGCGTAAAGCGGCGGGTGACGTTGGGGTAAGAACCGATTTCCTCTTCCAGCACCGGGCGATAGACGACGCCGGGGGGAAGTTTGTTCTCGGCCACGCAGGCAATGGTGCAGGCGTGACAGCCCACGCATCGGCGCAGGTCAATCACCATCACCCACCGGCGTTCCGCGGCCGGTTTCTGGAGCGCCCGCCGCAGATCGGCCTGCATGCGGATGAGCGGGTCGGCATTGGGGTCCAGGCCAGGCGTGTCAGCTGTCGTCGTTGGCTCGGCGGAAAGCGCGAGCGCCGCTTTCTCCGGCGCCGCCTCCAGTGCGGTGAGGAAAGCCAGCGCCGCGCCAGTCGCTTTGAGAAAGCCTCGGCGGCCCAGGGCAGTTTGAGCAGAGGCGTTATCCATAGGAGTCCTCCTGAGACTCAGAATCCATCCACACGTTTCAGGATTCACTATAAACCAACGCGCGCGCGCCGGAGAGCGGGAAAAGTCCGCAATTTGTGAAGGGATTTGTCGGGGAAACCCGGATACTTTGTCAGGGTCTGTCGGGGAAAACCTGAGGGGGGACCTGGCAGAGGGTGGTTAGCATTTAGCCGATAACGGAGGGCCATTGGGCAATTCGCCATCTGCCATCGGCTACTGGCTATCGGTTGTCGGCCAACAGGCCGCGGCTGAGCGCGAACTGCACCAGCGCGGCGCGCGAGCGCAGGCCGAGTTTTTCCATGCCTCGGGCGCGGTAAGTCTCCACTGTCTTGGGGCTGAGGCTTAAGCGGTCGGCGATTGCGGCTGACGTGTGACCGAGCGCCACAAGGGTTAGGACCTCCTGCTCCCGCTCGGTGAGCGAATCCCATGGGTCTTCGGCTGAGGCAGCCGGGTTTTCTGGGAGGAAATTCTCCAGCAGGATTTTAGTCAAGGAGGGATGCACGTAGACCTCGCCGCGCAGGACGGCGCGCACGGCGGCGATGAGTTCGCTATCGGCCGCTTTCTTCAGGACGTAGCCGGATGCGCCAAGCCGGAGCGTCTGTTTAAGGTAACCCTCGTCGTCGTGCATGGTGAGGACGAGAATGCGCATCGAGGGCGCGCGTTTGCGGAGCAGGGGCAAAGCCTCCAAGCCGTTCAAGCCCGGCATGTTCAAATCCAGCACAATCAAATCCGGCTGGAGTTTGGCGGCCAGGCTCAACGCCTCGCCGCCGTCCCCGGCTTCGCCAACCACTTTCAAGTCAGGTTGCGTTTCCAAAAGCAAACGGAGGCCGGAGCGCAGCACGGCATGGTCGTCGGCAAGCAGAAGACGGGAATCCATAGGAGAGTAATTATGACTCTGGCTTCTCTTACAAGCAAATCTCTCATCTGGCGGGAATTTCGACAAACAAACTCGTCCCGCGTCCTGGCTCAGACTCGATAGCCAGTTTGCCGCCCAGCAGTTCGGCGCGCTCGCGGATGCCATACAGCCCGAGGCGTTGTTCGGCCCTGCCTGCCGTGAGCGGATTAAAACCGCGCCCGTCGTCTTCGACAATGGCGCGCACCACGCCAGCGTAGTGCTCCACCAGCACACTTGCGGTCGTCGCCTGCGCGTGGCGGGCTACGTTCGTGAGCGCCTCCTGCACAATGCGGTAAAGCGCCGTTTCCACTTCCGTCGGCAGCCGGATGTGGTCCAAACCCCGAATGGCCAGATCAACCTGGATGGGGTAGCGGCGCCGATAATCGGCGGCGTACCGCTCCAGGGCGGCAGGCAAGCCCAGGTCATCGAGCACGCTGGGGCGCAATTGGCGCGCGAGGCCGTGGACATCGTCCAACGTCTGCGCCGCCACGCTCCGCAGTTCGTCGGCGCGCTGACGGGTGGCCGGCCAGTCACAACTCTCGCCCAGCGCCTTCAGGCCGATGATCAGCGAGGTCAATGCCTGGCTGGTGCTGTCGTGCAATTCGCGGGCGATGCGCTTGCGTTCCTCTTCCTGCGCCCCAATCACGCCGCTGACATACCGCACTCGAAGTTGTTCCCGCTCCGCGCGCTCTTCCTCGGCCCGGACCAGGGCCTGCGTCATCACATTGAACGACTCGGCCAGGTCGCCGATTTCGTCGTCGGCCCAGCGCGGCACGTGCTGATTCAAATCGCCCTGTCCTACGGCCTGCGCGGCCTGCGCGAGTTGCAAAATGGGCCGCGTGAGGATCCACGTGAGAAAGACCGCCGCCGTGACGCCGATGCCGGAGACCATCACCGTCGTGAGCAGGAGTTGGCCCGTGACGGCGTTGACCGCCTGCCGGATGCCTGTCTCTGAGAGGCCGACCCGTGCCACGCCCGCCCGGCCCTCGAAGACCGGCACGGCGGTATCCCACACCTTGCCTTCGTCGGTGTTCAGGATCACCATGCGGTGGTGCTCGTCCGGCGCGGCAGTGTTGGCCTCCAGCAGTTCGGCGGGGAAGCCGCCATCAAATGTATGCACCAACACCTGCCCGGAGCGATCCACGATAAAGGCGTAGCGGACGCTGGCATGGTTGGCGCGCATCTCAAGCAGCAACTGGCGTAGGCCGTATAGATCGTTGATCAGAATCAGGTCAGTGGCGCGAGCGGCGAGGTCGCGGGTGATGGAGACGGCCTGCTCCTGCAATTGAGCATCCATCGTCCGAGCGAGGAGCACACGCACCTGCACGGTGACGCCCAGCCCCAGCAGGAGCACCATCCCCAGCACAATCCCCAGGATTTTGGTGCGGACGTTGACCCTGCCTGCCACCGCCCAAAAGCGATTGAACCACTGGCGCAAAGGCAGCGAGCTCATGGTATCGTAAGCGCCACCTCGGCCAGCAAGTTCTGGACTGAGTCGTAGGCGCTGTCGTCAATCAGGACGAAGCGCTCCACGCCGATGGCCTCCAGCGCACGCATCCCGGCCGGATCATCGGCCAGTCCGAGAAGCAGGGTGCGCAATTCGGCTTTGAGTTGCGGCCGCGCCTGCGGACCGACGACCACGGGGGGGATGCCGAAAGCCAGAGAACGGTGGATGACGCGGGTGCGCGCGCCGAGGGTTGGTTCGCGGGCCACCGCAAAGTCGTACACCAGACTGTCCACGGCGGCCCCATCCGCCAGGCCATCGGCGACAGCACGAATGGCGTCGTCGTGACTGTAGGTGAAGAACGTGCGGGCGAAGAAGTCTTCCGGCTGGCTGCCTAACTGCTGGACGAGATAGGTCGGATACACACGCCCACTGTTGGACATAGGGTCGGTGAAGGCGAAGACCTGGCCGCGCAAGTCGGCCATGCTCTGCGCGGAACTGGCAAGGGGAACAATCAACAGGGAGTAATAAACCGTCTCGCCGTTGACTTGCGGAGCAGCCAGTAGTTCCATCCCAAACTGGGCGCGCCCGGCCACGTAGGCGCTGGTGCACACGAAAGCCATGTCCACGTAGCCGCTTTCGATCAGGTCGTTCACCTCGGCGTACGTCCGGCGCTGGATCAATTCCACCCGCCGATTCAATCTCGCGCCGAGGTAATCCAGCAGAGGCTGATAACTTTCCGCCGCTCCCCGCGGTGAGATGACAGCCGCCACCGCGACCCGGAGGGGAATAACCTCACCGGCTTCGCTCGCCGGGAGCGGCCGGAGGATTGAAAGACGAATCATCGGCCCGTTAGGAGAGGCGGCGCAAGCCGTGAGGAGCAGAGCGATGACGAGGAACGACAAGACGCGCAAGGCCATCCGTTAAATCCTCATCGGTCTCGCGTTGACTCACCAGTGCCAATCGTCATCTGTCAGGATGACAAATGGCTAAAATTGACCGTCAAAGGGGGAAAGGTTACCCGCCCACTCTTTCAGTTGGCCCACACTCTCAGCCTCGCGTCCCCGCGATTAGCCTTTGACATTCATCCTCTCCGGCCCGTGACATTTCCCACTCTGCATAAAGCGCCAACCGGCCTATAGTATATTCAATTCGCTGAATATTCTATGCCAGCCACAATCTCCCTTTACGATCTGGAAGCCGACTTGCTCACGGCCCTGGCGCACCCGGCGCGACTGCAAATCTTGGAAGTGCTGCGCTCCGGCGAAACGTGCGTCTGCCACATTCAGGCGGTGTTAGGGCAGCGGCAGGCGTACGTCTCACAACAGTTGATGGCGCTCCGGCGGGCGGGGTTGGTGACCTGCCGTAAAGACGGCCTGCGTGTCTTCTATAGGATAAACGATCCGCAACTACTGGCTGTGCTGGACAAAGCGCGGGGTTTGGCTCAAACGCGAGGCCAGGGTCGGGCGCTGTCGGAGGCAGCGCTGACGCCGCGCGAGCCGTGCCGCTGCCCCCGCTGCGCCAGCAAGCCCCCGCAGGCGCTAGCCGTCACGTGAGATCGTCTATATCAATACCGGACAGGCAAGGAGGTTGCCATGTTGGACATCAAAGTGTTAGGCACGGGCTGTGCGGGTTGCCTGAAAATGGAGCAATTGGTCATCGAGGCGCTTGAGTCACTTGGCTTCCTTGACGCCCAAGTGGAACTGGTCGCCGAACAGCGCCTGATCGAGTACGGCTTGCTCGGCGACCGTGCGCCGGGCCTGCTCGTCAACGGCCAGCTGGCCTGGGCCGGATCAGTGCCCGCCAAAGAGCAGGTCATCGAATGGCTTCGTCATGCGCTCGAAACCAGTCCGGCGTGAATCGGTAATCATCTTGCTGTGTGAGACTGGGCCCGTTTATTGAAAGGCAGTGTTGGCGCATGGACGTAGTCGGTTTTATCCTTCGCTTGCTGCAAGGGGGCTTAGGGAACTTGGCGGCTTACCTGGCCGCCCACGTGTTGCTGTGTTTGGTCCCCGCGTTTTATATCGCGGGCGGCATGACGGCGCTCGTCCCCAAGGAGTCGATCACCCGCCTTCTGGGGCGCAACACGCCGAAGATCATCTCTTACCCGGCGGCAGCGCTGGCCGGATCGGTGCTGGCCGTGTGTTCATGCACTATTGTTCCGCTGTTCGCGGGGATATACAAGAAGGGCGCCGGACTTGGTCCAGCCGTCACCTTCCTATTTTTTGCCCCGGCGGCCAACATCCTCGCGCTGGTTTACACTGGCGGCGTGATCGGCCCCGACCTGGCTTTCGCCCGCCTGCTCCTATCGCTGGCCTTCGGCATCGGCATTGGGATGATCATGGCGCTCATCTTCAGCCGCGCCGACGCCACGCACGATCAGAGCACCGATGCGCTCTTTGCCGGGCAGGGACATATGCGTCGCGCCGCCGTCCTCTTTCTGCTCGTGTTGCTGGCCCTCCTGCTCTCCGGCACGCTCAAGATCGACCTGCTGACCGATTCCTACGGCCAGGCCACACTGCGCGTGCCGGGCGTGGAACGCTTCCAGGCCGCGTTGAACGTCGTCGTGCCGCATGACGCCGCCAAAGGCGAGGAGGGCGTGACCGTGCAGGGCATGGTGTTGATCGTCCTGCTGGCGCTTATCGGCCTCGCTTCATGGAGGGGGCTGGAGAACGTCCTCGACGGCTTCACCGGCTGGACGTGGGCCTCGCTCGGCCTCGTCGCCCTGACCCTGCTCATGGCTGCGCTGGGCATGACGACCACAGCCGCCGGACTGCAAATCGCCCTGACCGGCAAATTCATCGGTGTCCTGCTGGCGCTGGCGGTCCTGGCGTATATCGGGCGCAAGCGCCTGACCAAAGACGAATTACGCGATTTCCTGTGGGAGTCGTGGCGCTTCGTCAAGCAGATCTTTCCCCTGCTGATCGTAGGCGTGTTCGCGGTGGGCGTCATCCGGCAATTGATTCGCCCGGAGTGGATCGAATCGCTCGCCGGTCAAAACACCCTGCCCGGCAACGTCGCCGGAGTGATCTTCGGCGTGTTCATGTACTTCCCCACGCTGGTGGAAGTGCCCATCGCCAATATGTTCCTCAGCCTCGGCATGCACCGCGGCCCATTGCTGGCGTATCTCATGGCCGACCCCGAACTCAGCCTGCAAAGCATCCTGATCGTCTCGACCATCATCGGGCGGCTCAAAGCGTGGACGTATGTGGGCTGGGTGGCGCTCTTCAGCACGCTGGCCGGGTTGACCTACGGCGCGTGGGTGGACGGCGTGAGCGCCTGGCTGCTCGGGGCCTCACTGCTGGCGTTCGTCAGCGCGCTGGCCTTCGGGCTGTCCTGGGTGAACAGACTCCAACTCCGCCAGATAACTCCGGCGCGCTAAAGCGTATTCCGTTTCGATCTACGCCGACACCTGACAGGTGTGCGGACACCTGTCAGGTGTCGGCGGCGTAAAGCAAACAGGCATCGGCCTTAGCGCGAGCCGCGAAATGACGCCGAGATTAATGCTACAATCAGTAAGGAGGCAGTAATGTTGACCATCAAAGTTCTTGGCCCCGGTTGCGCTAACTGCAAGGCGCTGACCTATCTGGCCCAGCGGGCCGTTACGCATCTGGGTATTGAGGCCCGCCTCGAAAAAGTCACCGACTACGTCGAGATCACGAAGTACCCGATATTGTCCACGCCGGGCCTGGTCATCAACGAGAAATTGGTGAGTTCAGGCCGCGTCCCCACCGAGGCCGAAATCCTCACCTGGCTGACGAACGCCCTGGAGATCGCCTGATTTATGCGACGCAAAGTCCTGTTCCTCTGCACCGGCAATTCGTGCCGCTCTCAACTGGCCGAAGCGATTGTCAACGCCCAGGCGGGGGACAGGTGGGAGGCCGTCTCCGCCGGGACGCGCCCGGCCGGTTACGTCCACCCCAACGCGCTCCGCGCGCTGGCCGAGATCGGCGTTGAGCACCAGGGGCGCTCGAAACACGCCGACGAGTTCCGCGGCGCGGCGTTTGACCTGGTGGTGACGGTATGCGACTCGGCCGCCGAAGAGTGCCCGGTGTGGCTGGGACACGGGCGGCGGGTTCATGTGGGTTTCCCAGACCCGGCCAAGGTCACCGGTACCGACGAAGAAATCATGGCGGCCTTCCGCCGCGTGCGCGACGACATCCAGGCTCAAATTCTCCCCCTGCTGAGCGAATATTCACAATGACCCTGGCGTTTTCTGGCTCTCCTGGGATCTGTGCCCCGCCAGATCGCGGCTACAAGCCGCTCCTACGATTCTAAGTAACTCCTCAAAAGTTTTCCCTACTTTTTTGCTCCCGCCGGATTTGCGCGAAGCGTCCGGCGGCCGGGCGGCGGATTGCACACTTGCCCTGGCGGGCAGTGCCAGGGAATCCGCCGCGAG
>DAOTXG010000207.1:0-3337 GCA_034435515.1 Anaerolineales bacterium | reverse complement strand
ATGACGTACAGCGCCTCGCGCGCGGCGAGGCCGATGCCCTTGCGCTGTCCCACGGTGTAGAACGGCAGGCCGCGGTGCTCGCCAATCACGCTCCCGTCCTGGCGGATGATCGGGCCGGGGCGGATCGCGCCCTCGGCGGCGTAGTCGCGCAGGAACCGGCGATAGTCGTTGTCCGCGAGGAAACACAAATCCTGGCTCTCGGGCCGCTCGGCTACCGGCAGGTTGAGTTCGCGCGCCAGTTCGCGGATTTGCGGCTTGGTGTATTCGCCGACCGGGAACAGCGCGTGCGCCAGTTGGGCCTGCCCCATCACGCTGAGGACGTAGGACTGATCTTTCTTCTCGTCCACGCCCTTGAGGAGTTGGAAGGACTCAAGCTCTCCCTCACCCCCTGGCCCCCTCTCCCGCTGGGAGAGGGGGGAGGCGCGGCGGACGCGGGCGTAGTGGCCGGTGGCGAGATACTGCGCCTCGAGCGCGAGCGCGCGCTTGAGCAGGAAATCCCAGCGGATGTGGCGGTTGCATTCCAGGCAGGGATTGGGCGTGACGCCGCTTACGTAGCCTTCGGTGAAAAAGTCCACGACTCTGGTCTTGAACGGCGTCTGCGCGTCAATCGCGTAGAACGGGATGTCGAGCAGCTCGGCCACGCGGCGGGCCTGCGCCATCGCATCCGGCGAGCAGCAGCGGTTGTAGAGGCCGCCGCCGTTGTCCGGTTCGCCCCACAGCCGCATCATCAGGCCGATGACCTCGTAGCCCTGCCGGACGAGCAGGGCCGCCGCGACAGAACTATCTACGCCGCCGGACATGGCGACGACGATACGAGTCTTCTGAGTCATCTGATCGTTCAAAAGCGTATTGCGTATTGCGTATTCCGTTGAGAGCGGGTTTTACGCAATACGGAATACGCAATACGCAATACGCAACACGTTTTACGCCCCCGCCTCCAGCCTCCGCAGGTTCTCCACCATCCCTGGCAGCACTTCTAGCAGCCGGTCCACGTGCGCGTCTGTCGTCTGCCGCCCGACGGTGACGCGGAGCGAGCCGAGCGCCCAGTCGTCCGTGAGGCCGAGCGCGAGCAGGACTTCGGAGGGTCTGGGGTCGCCAGTCTTGCAGGCCGAGCCGGACGAGGCGGCGATGCCCGCCAGGTCGAGGTGCATCAGCAACTCGTTCCCGTTCACGCCGCGGAACACGAAGGAAGCGTGGTTCGGCAGGCGTTCGGCGCGATGGCCGGTCAACTGGCACTCGGGGATCGCGTTCAACAGGCCCTCGACAATGCGCTCACGCAACCGTGCGAAGCGGGTGTTATGCGCCGCTCGCTCGTTCACGGTGATCTTGAGCGCCTCGGCGAGGCCGACGATATACGGTGTGTTTTGTGTCCCGGCGCGCAAACCGTGTTCGTGGCTGCCGCCGGTCTGCGTGGGGAGCAGGGGGCTGCCCTCGCGCACGTAGAGCGCGCCCACGCCTTTGGGGCCGTAGAACTTGTGCGCGCCCAGCGCCAGGTAATCTACGCCCAGTTTCTGCACGTCCACGTCCAGCTGGCTGGCTGCCTGCACCGCGTCGGTATGGAAGAGCACGCCCCGCTCCCGGCAGAGGGCGGCGATTTCGTGGATTGGCTCAATCGTGCCAATCTCGTTATTGGCGTACATCACCGAGACGAGAGCGGTGTCGGGCCGGAGTGACCGGGCAACGTCGTCGGGGTCCACGCGCCCGGCGCTGTCCACCGGCAGTTCAGTCAGCGTAAAGCCGAAGCGGTCGCGCAGCTGGCGCAGGGTCGCGATCACCGCCGCGTGTTCAATCGGCGTCGTGATGAGATGAGTCGCGCCGCGCCGCGCCCGCTCTGCGAGCGCGGCGCCGCGCAGGGCCAGGTTATCGGACTCTGAGCCGCAGCTGGTGAAGATGATTTCACGCGGCGAGCAGTTGAGCACGGCGGCCACGTCCCGGCGGGCCTGCTCGACGGCCCTTTCGGCCTGGCGGCCATAGCGGTGCACCGACGACGGGTTGCCGTACTCCGTGCTGAAGTAGGGCAGCATCGCGTCGAGCACGCGCGGGTCAACCGGCGTCGTCGCCGCATGGTCGAGGTAGATGTAGTTGTTCATGCGCTGAATTGTAGCACACGACACGACTGCCAGCGTTGCTGTCAGACCTTTAGGGTCTCGCAGACCCTAAAGGTCTTGAGCGTGTCAGCGGGCCACGAGCGGCAGGTAGGCTTTGAACTCCACGGCCCCCACCAGGTAGAGCCTGCCGCCTCCATGGTCGGCCAGATGCAGATTGCCCCACTGGTCTTCGCCGAAGGTCGAAATATTGAGCGAAGTATCAAGCAGTTCTTTCGACGGCCAGGCGCTTCCGTCCCGCCTCAGCCCCCAAATGCGCCCGGTGCAGTAGTCCGCATAAAAGTAGATACCCTGCAGAGAGACATAGAGCGGGCCACGATAGACAAAACCGCCTGTGACCGAGCAGCCAATCGAATCGGCAGGGCCATGGTCGTATTCGGCCGCCGGCAGTGAATAGCGTGCGGGCGGGATGCAGTCGTCGGGCGGGTTGAAGCATAGCGAGCCTTCCAGAATGCGCCAGCCATAGTTCTCGCCGCCCGGGCTGGCGGCCGGTTGGAAGTCAATCTCTTCGCGCTCATTCTGGCCCACATCGCCGAGGTAAAGGTCATTCGTCTGCCGGTCAAAGGAGAAGCGCCACGGGTTGCGCAGCCCAAGCGCCCAAATTTCTTCCCGGTAGCCGGAAGTCTGGGTGTACGGATTGGAAACCGGGATAGTGTACGTCGGCGGGTCACCGGTCTCGACGTCCAATCTCAGCAACTTGCCCAACAGAACGCCACCCTTTTGTGCATTATCCGACGGGTCGCCGCCGCCTCCGCCATCTCCGATGCCAATGTAAAGGTAGCCGTCTTGCGGGCCAAAGGCCAGTTGGCCGCCGTTGTGATTGGTGAAAGTGGGATGTTTAATCTCCAGTACGATCTGCTCGCTGTCCGGGTCGGCGAGGTCGAGGTCCTCCGCGCTGACTTCATACCGGGCGATGACGAGGTCCCCCGCTTTGTTCACGTAGTAGACGTAGAAGTGATCCTTGCTCACGCCGTAACCCGGCGGGAAGGCGACGCTGAGCAGCCCCTCCTCGCCGCAGCACTTGACGCGATTAGCGCCGGTCGGGGAGAGATCGAGAAACGGCGCGCTCAGGAGCGCGCCATCCCTGATCAGGCGAATGCGCCCGGCTTGCTCGACGACGAACAGCCGGCCGCTGCCGTCGCCCGCGTGCGTGACGTGCACCGGCTTGCTGAAACCGCTGGAAACCGGCGTCAACTGAAGTTGGGGCCACGGGAGGCTGGCAGCCGCCGATC
>DAOTXG010000206.1:0-3281 GCA_034435515.1 Anaerolineales bacterium | reverse complement strand
CTCGCGGCGGATTCCCTGGCACTGCCCGCCAGGGCAAGTGTGCAATCCGCCGCCCGGCCGCCGGACGCTTCGCGCAAATCCGGCGGGAGCAAAAAAGTAGGGAAAACTTTTGAGGAGTTACTTAGCAAGTCGCGCTTGTAGCGAAGAGGGAACCTACTGAGAGGCCGAGCCGCGCGTGACGATAGCCTTCGTGCGCTTCTCGACCTCGCGGCGGGTGAGGAGCACACGCCGGTGGCAGGTCAGGCATTCGAGGCCGATGTCCGCGCCGAGGCGCACCACGCGCCACTCGTAGCCGCCGCAGGGGTGCGGCTTGCGCAGCCGGAGGATGTCGTCGAGGTGAAGGTCGAGCATGGGCGGATGGCTTATGGCTAATGGCGTACCGCAGTATCGGAATGCGCGCTACGCGCAGTGAACAGGTGGGCAGCCTGATTATACACGCTCATTCGCACTCTAACTCTTCATTCTAACTCCCTACTCTAACTCCCCACTCTAACTCGGTGCTATAATCCCCGCACTCCTGGAGAACACATGCTCGGCCTCACCCTGCCCGGTCTCATTGCTCGCATCTTCACGCTGATTGTCGCCTTCACAGTGCACGAACTGGCGCACGCCTGGACAGCCGACCAATTGGGCGACGACACCCCGCGCCGCATGGGGCGGCTCACCCTCAATCCGCTGGCCCACCTCGACCCATTCGGTTCGCTGCTGCTGCTCGTCGCCGGGTTCGGCTGGGCCAAGCCGGTCTACACCAATCCCTACAACTTCCGCAACGGCCCGCGCCTGGGCACGGCCATCGTCGCCGCCGCCGGGCCGTTAGCCAATTTTGCAATGGCGCTCATCGCCGCCATCCCCTTCCGCCTGGGCTGGCTGAATGTCCTGGATACCTTCGGCAACCAGGGGCAGTTTCTCCCCTCGCCGGCCTCTTTTCTCGGTGATTTCATCTTCCTGAACCTCATCCTCATGCTGTTCAACCTCATCCCGGTCCCGCCTCTCGACGGCTCAAAGATCCTGCGTGGCTTTGCTCCCCTTGAGTGGGATCGCGGGCTCGCCCAGCTGGAGCAGTGGGGGCCGTTCTTGCTGATGGCCCTGATCTTCCTCGGAGGCCGCATCTTCAACTTGATTATCGGCCCGCCTGCGATTTTCCTTTATAGCTCCATCCTCGGACTTTAACCATGCCCATCCGCATCTCCCTTCTCGGCCTCGGGCGGCTCGGCGGCTCGCTGGCCGCGGCCCTCAGCCCGCGCGAAAATCTGATCGTCGCCGGCTTCGACAATAATCCGGAGATCAGCCGCCTGGCGCAGAGCCGCAGCCTGCTCAAGCGCGTCGAATGGACGCTCCCGAACGCCGTGGACGGCGCAGACCTGGTTTTGCTGACGCAGCCTCTGGCCGAACAGCGCGAGACGCTTTCCATCATCACCCCCCACCTGCGCGCGGATAGCGTGGTCGCCAGCCTGGCCGCGCTCCTCGGCCCGCCCCTGGAGTGGGCGCAAGAATTGCTCCCTGCCGGGCGGCACTTCGTCGCCTGCCACCCGGCGCTCAACCCGGCGCAGTTGCACAACGGAGAGACCGGCCTGGACGCCGCCCGCGCGGATTTATTTGCCCAGGGGGTCTGGGCGCTGGCCCCGGCCCCGGCCTGCGCGCCCGAGGCGCTTAAACTTCTGAGCGATTTGGCGACGCTGCTGAACGCCACGCCCTACTTCATTGACCCGGCCGAGCACGACGGCGTGATGGGCGGCGCCGACGCGCTCCCCACCCTGCTGGCCTGGGCGCTGATGCGCGCTGCTCATTCGTCGGCCGCAGGCTGGCAGGAGATGCGCCGGCTGGCCGACCGCGGCTTTGCCACCGGCGCGGCCGCGCTGGCCGACCCGGCTGCGTTGGCCTACAACCGCGAGAGCACTCTGCGCTACCTCGACGCCGCGCTGGCCGCGCTCAAGAGTTTGCGCGAATTGATTGCCTCAGGCAGCGCCGCCTCGCTCGACCAGGCCCTCGCCGAAGCGCAAACCCTCCACGACCAGTGGCTGACCCAGCGCGCCCAGGGCGAATGGGACATCCCCAAGCAGGTGGTGGACATCCCCAGCACGTCTGATAGCCTGGGACGTTTCTTCGTGGGAAATTTGTTCAAGGGAAAAGGCGAGAAGAACGATTGACGTATTACGTATTCCGTATTCCGTATTGCGTATCCTTACGTCATACGCAATACGCAATATGGAACACGCACCATGCCTTTCGTCTACATCGTCCGCTGTTCCGACGACACCCTCTACACCGGCTGGGCGGTGGACGTGGCGGCGCGCGTCAAGCAGCACAACGCCGGGCGCGGGGCAAAATACACGCGGGCGCGTCGCCCAGTGAAACTGATCTACAGCGAAGAACACGCCAGCCGCGCCGAGGCTATGCGGCGTGAGCGCGCCGTCAAGCGTTTGCCAAGAGCGAAGAAACTCCAACTTGTATCCAAGAAGAGCCGAGGATCATGGCCGAGAACGTGAGCGGAAAAAAGGTGGCGATTACCAGGGAACAAATGGTGGAAGCCATGAAACAGTATCCCGGTTACAACCGTTATCAACTCGCCGAACTATTGGGATGCAGTGAACAAACGATTGACAGACGGCTGCATGGCAACAACATCCGCGGAGGCAAATATTCATCTCAGACGCGCGTCAAGCTCGTGGGGGGCCGCGCCGCACATGATCCTCGCCGCGCCCAGGGGGGTATAATCAGCCCATGTTTCGTTGGCTGCCTTTCCGGCAAGACCTCGGCCTGCAGCTCCTGGCCCTCTACCTGCTCTTCGTCGGCCCCGTCATCCTCGCCGCGCTCGTCTTCGACTCCCTGGCCAGCGTGCGCCTGCGGCGCGCTCGAAACCGACGCCTCGCTCCGCAACGCCCGCAACACCGTCGCCGAACTGTCGCTCACACCGGAAGTGCTGGCTGGGGACATAGCCGCCTCGCCTCTGTGTTTGCCACCGTGATGTCGGCCCGCAACGACATCAACCTCGTCTACCTGCTTGACGCGCGTGGCGTCATGCTTTATCACTATCCCGAGGGGCCGGGCAGTACCGTTGGCGTGGACTTCTCGTTCCGCCCGTACTTCCAGGCCGCCCTCACCGCCACGCGGCCGCTCATGTCAGCGGGGCGCATCTCCCCCACCACGGGCCAGGCGGTCGCCACGGCGGTCATGCCGGTGCGCGACGCCGATGGGCGCTTCCTCGGCGTCGTCGCCACCAACCTCGCCCTGCAGCAACTCTCCGCCACGCTCACCGAGATTGCGTCCGATCCGACCTCCGG
>DAOTXG010000205.1:0-3059 GCA_034435515.1 Anaerolineales bacterium | reverse complement strand
GCCTTCTGCGCCGGGTTGGTGCGCCTGGCCGAAGCGGGGCAACTGGCGGGGGTGGACGTGGCCGAAGTGAAAACCACCGTGGCGGCGATGCAGGCCAAGGCGTGGGAAGTCTTCGCCAAGCCATTTGAGACGCCCGAGCGGGTGATTGAGTACCTGAGCCGCTACGTGCACGCGGTGGCGATCTCCAATTCCCGAATTACCAACATCGCCGACGGGCAGGTGAGTTTCACCTACTATGATAACCAGGACGGCGGGAAGCAGAAAGAGTTAACCCTGACGGCCTTGGAGTTCATCCGCCGTTTTCTGTTGCACGTCTTGCCGGAGCGCTTTGTGCGCATCCGCTATTACGGCCTGCATCACCGCGCGGCGCGCAAGACCAAATTGCCACGCGCACGGGCGCTCTTGGGCTTGCCGCCGGAATTGCCGAGAGTGACGAAACTGGTGTTGGCGGCCTGGTTGGAAACGGTGGTCGGGGAAGAGTTGCCTCGCTGTCGCTGGTGTGGGGCGTGGGGGACGCTGGCCTATCGCGGCGAAGTGGGCGACCTGCCCTGGCTGTGGCTCTGGCTGAAGGTGCTCTTCGGCTGGCTGTTCGCGGCGCATTGGCGGGGCGCGAACGTGACCGCCGGTGTGCCCGCCTAACCACACCCAGGGAGGAGTCCGCCTGCAGCCTGAAAAAGGGTATGAGGCGCCCTCCCATGGCCCTTCCCGGAGCGTCTTCCACGGTGTACAGCGCCCCGGATGTGGGGTCCACGGGCGAGCAGCGGGCCGGGCGGGGTGAGACCGGGGCCACTGGAAAATCCATATTCGTCCAACACCGAGTTGGAGCGGACGTCAGCCAGCACGAAAGGGCTGGTCAGGCCGAGGTACGCCTGCTGGCTGACGCCGCTCAACTCGACCGTTGCACGAAAGGGCTGGTCAGGCCGAGGTACGCCTGCTGGCTGACGCCGCTCAACTCGACCGTTGGGCGGCTGCTTTGATCACGATGACAAGATAGGACAGACTCTGAATGACTCACCAAAGGCGGTTATCATGAAAACTTTACGCGATTACGTATTCATTGCTGTACTGCTTGTCTTGGCTGTAAGTTGCAATCCCTTTTCCGCAACCAACGCCCCAGCTACGCCCGAGAGCGATTCGTCAACCACACCGGAAACTCGGTCAGCGCAGCTCTCCGAACCAAAAGCGACTGTGGAGGCTCAAGAGAATGAAAGCGCCGAATGGCAGGGCGCCGTCACAGGACAAACGATCCTAGACGGCGGAGGCGCCCGAACAGGGGATGAATCTCGTGCGCGTCTGGATATCTCCGATGGCACTATTGTCCGTTTAGCGGCTAACACGGAATTCAAATTGATGGAACTCTCACCCACCTTCAGCGACCCCGTGACGCGGCTGAGGCTCGATGCTGGCAAAGTGTGGGTGTTGGTGACCAGTGCGCTTGGCCTTGGGTCCTTTGAAGTCGAGACGCCTGTCGGTGTCGCTGGGGTGCGCGGCTCGTTGATGAGCGTGGAATACGACCCGGCTACTGGGGTGATGATTGTGACCTGCCTCGACGGACTGTGCCGCCTCAGTGGGTCCAGCGGCAGCTTTGCCGACCTTACCGCCGGGCAACAATCTGAGATCGGCGGGCCGGGTCAAGTTCCGACGCCCGCGCATTCGATAGATAACACGCAATTGGCCGATTGGTCACGGGAGTTTCCCGAAGCTCAGGCGGCCGTCGCCGTCATCGCGGCCGCCCCGACGCTTCAGCCCTCGGCCGCGCCAACCCTTGTTGCGCCTGAAGAGCGGCCAGCCATCTCCAGCGTCAACATCCCGAGTGTAGCCAGCTTTGTTAACAATATGCGCTTGGCCTTCGATGGGCAAGGGGCATTGCATCTCGCCTACATCGGCTCTCTTGACCATCATCAACTCAACCCGGATGGAACATGGACAGAGCCACAGTCCGTCGCCCCCGACTTTGGCGCCATCCATGACTTGACCGTATTGCCTGACTCAACTGGGCGAATATGTATCTATTGGAATGGGGAGTATCAGGGAACGTCGGATTATGTGGAAGGATTGTTTCGCAATTGTCAAAATGAAGATGGCACCTGGTCAGCCGTCCAAGAGCCATTGATTACACCGCCAGCTACTGCTACTTCGGGCATTGCCACTGTGTTTTCGCTTAGTCCAACACTCGATGGAAACTTGAGCGCGGTGTATGTTGCGCTGATGGGCCAGAATGCTCTGTTGTTCTTCACCCAAATTGACCCCGAAGCCGGACCGGTTGAGTTGAGCGGGACTCAACTCTCAGGCGATATTGATGTCAAGCGCGCGCAACTGGCGATCGATGCCATTGGCGGCTATCACGTGGCCTGGGTGGAATCGCTGGATGGGAATTCGTTCACAGTTCAATATCGCTACTCTAACGATGCTGGGCAAACATGGACGGAAGCCACGCAACTCTATTCCGGTTCAGCGGATATATTTGATTATCTGGGGTTTCAACTGGTGGCTGATCAGATCGGACAAGTGCATCTGGCGTGGGACGCTCCACCTATCATCTTTTACAATCGCTGGACACCAGTGGGCGGCTGGGAAGCGGCCACGGAGATTTCACAAGGTGAAAACAGTTCCGGGGTACGTTTAGCCACCACCAACAGAGGGCTGGCGCGGGCATTATGGAACGGCGAAAGCGGCCTCTGGTATGGTGAACAGTCCCCCAATGGAACCTGGAAAGCGCAGGTGATTACTTTCTATGGTATGGATATGGCATTGGCTGTGGATGCAGACGGCCTCAGCCACCTCGTTTGGAACGATGACGCTGGTTTATCCTATGCCACCATCCGAGAAGTGACTCAAGCGTCTGGCCCCTCAGGAGATTCGGCGACGCCCACACCTCGGCCCACCTTGCCGCCGCCGACTCCCCCGTTTGGGGGCCAGGGGCCGGCTGATATTCCCAGCTTCGGCAGTGGCGACGAAGAATTAGTGTCTGCCGATCAGGACACGCTGATCTACCTGCTCCCCGTCGGTTACTTCGAGAAAGTGCCTTTTTTCTACCAGGACCTCATGTCTATCAATGG
>DAOTXG010000204.1:0-14271 GCA_034435515.1 Anaerolineales bacterium | reverse complement strand
TCGTTCAACGGCTTGAAATCCGCTGTGAGTTTGTCCCGGATGGAGGGCGAGCCGGAAAAGATCAACGCCACGCGCTGCGACGCAAGTTCATCCACGCGGAGGAGGGGGACGCCGGAGGCGATATGTTCGGCGGCGTGGACGATGGCTTCCGGCACGGCGAAGGGGATGACTTTCACCGTCGCCGCCATCTGGCGCGGCTGGACGGGGCTGTTGGTGGCGAGGGTGGCGAGGGTGACGCCTTCGCAATCGTTGATGCGCGCCAGCCGCTCCACATCCACGCGCAGCACGCCGAGCGTCGTGGCCAGCAAATTCGCGCGGCCTGAGGCGGAACCGCTCAGGCGCAAGCCGGGGCCGGTCACGGCCTCGGCCACGCGGCGCGCCGCCGCATCCTCGCCCACGTCGTCCGGCCCCAGTTCCGCCACGTAAACCGAGGCGCGCCCGATAGCGCGCAGAGCCTCAACATCCTCGCGGGTGAGCGGTTTGCCCTTGCGGAGCAGCCGCCGCCCATCCGGCCTGGCGATGTTGTGGCCGAGGATTTTGCCGGCGGCATGGTCGAGGGGAACGGGGCCGAATTTCATAGTATGATATAAGGCACAGACAGAGAAGGAGCGCGACAATGCCAGTTCACTTTTGGAAGAATCCGCGTGTGGCGTGGAAGGGCTTTCATAACCTTTGGATTGCTCAAATTGTCGAATACCTGAATGAGGTGCTTCCTCCTGGCTTTCAGGCCCGGCCCACCGAACTCGTCGTGGGGATTGAGCCTGACGTCTTGCTCACTCAGCGAGAGGAACACCCTGAGTCAGCCGTTCCGCTAAGACCACAACCGGCCTTGATGGAGGCGACTTTGACGGCCGTCATCCCGCCGCCGACAGACCCGCCATTGGCTGGTGTGTATAGCGACTACGATGTCAGCCGCTTAGTGGCGGCGATGGAAGTACTCTCGCCCAGCAACAAGCAGGGCCAGGCCGAAACACAAAATTTTGTTGGCAAAGCGCATTTATTATTGAAAGAGGGAGTCCATCTCATGGTCGTGGATGTCCTCAGCGACCCCGCCAGGCCCATCCGCAAACCGTTGCTGGAGCATTTGGGCATTGAAGCCTCTGTCGCCGAAGACCGGCTCTGGATTTCGAGCTACGCGACTGAATTCAAGGAAGACCCACAGCCCCACATTATCATCCACGAATGGGCGCGCGACTTGGCGGTGGGCGATTCCCTCCCTACCCTGCCCCTTTTCCTTCACTACGACGACCTCTGGGTCAACGTGGATTTAGAGACCACGTATCAAGAGACCCTTCGGGCAGGCCGCTACAGGCTGGCCTGATCTTGCACGTCTTTCCTTAACCCTCGATCTTCTTCTTCACACACGCAAAAAACTGCTCGGTGAGCGTCTGCGTCACCGGCTTCATCATGCGCGCGGCCAGGCTGGCCAGCGAGCCGAGGATGACCACGTCCGCCGTCCACCGCATGTCCGTCGTCCCCTCCGGCCCGTCGGCCAGGATCATTTCACTCAACACATCTGCGGCGCTGCCGGGGGCGCTGCCGTGCGCCTTGATCTTCGCCCGCGTCGGCGCCTCCAGTTCCACGAACTCCGCGTCCCCGGCGAACCGGGCCTTCACCGTTCCAAAGCCGATGGCGGCGACGGCGCGGAATTTCCTCCCGCCCTCGACCACCTCGACCTTCTCCACTCCCGGCGCGCACTTGCTCACCTGTTCGGGATCGGTCAGGAATTCAAACACCTTCACGCGCGGCGCTTTGATGTTCACACTGCCTGATAATTGCATGCGATTCTCCTGGTAAATCCGTCATGAGTGAACAGTAACCAGTGAACAGTGATCGGTGAGGGAACACGGTTGCTGTTCACTGTTCACTGCTCACTGCATACTTCTCCGGTTCTTTCTCAAACGCCCGCTTGCAGCCCGCCGAGCAAAAATAATACGCCTGCCCGGCGTGCGTAGCGACGTAACGGGCGGCGGCTATTTCGACTGTCATGCCGCACACGGGATCGAGGGCCTCAGTCATAGGCGGAGGCGGCAGATCAGTAATTGGTAACTGGTAATTGCGGCGGCGAAACTGGACGATCTCCGCCAGGATGCTGAGGGCAATCTCCTCCGGCGTGCTCGCGCCGATGTCCAATCCGGCCGGATATTTGAGCCGGCTGAGACGTTCGTCCGCCAGGCCCGTCTCGCGCAAGTATTGTAGCACGGACTCTGCCCGCTTCCGACTGGCTACGAGGGCCACGTACTCGGCCTCCGTGTTCAGCGCCCACTCCAGCGCTTCCTCGTCGTAATTGCCGTGCGTGGCGACGACGACATAGGTCTGCGGAGTGAGCATGATCCGCGCGAAGTCAAGCCGGTCTAAAACCAGATCGGCCTGCGGGAAGCGCTCGGGCGTCACGTCCAGGCCCAGCACCGACGCGGTGTAACCCAGCCCCTTGCTCAGCGCCACCAGCGCCTCGGCGATGGGGAGGTGGCTGACGACGACCAGCTGCGGGCGCGGCAAATGCGGTTCGATGTAGACCTCCAACGTGCCTCCGCTGATGCAGGTTAGCGCGACCTCGACGACGCCATTCTGTGGCCCCCGGCCCAATTTCTCCGGCGGGCACAGGCGCACCAGGCGCGGTTGGCCGTCTTGCAGAGCCTTCAGCGCCTCGCGGATGACGGTGGGCTGCGCGCAGCTACCCCCCACCCAACCGCTGAGCACGCCGTCGGCGGTGATAATGGCCTTCGCCCCCGCCTTCGCCGAAGTCGGCCTCTCGGCGCGGACGACGGTGGCAAGGGCGAAGGGCTGGCCGGATTGTTGAAGTGTATGAGCCTGATCGAGATAGTCAAGCATTGAGCAAATTACCCAGCCGAGGCGCCGAGCGCGCAATTACGATGAAGGCGACCGAATACAAGAAGCCGACGACGCCGGCGAGGATCGCGCACAGGCCAGCAAAGCGCTCGAATGATGTAGAGTTCATTCCATCCTCTCCTCGTTACTTCTCTCGCGCATGCACCCGCCCGCCCAACCGCAACCATGCGATCTGCCCGTCCGCTGTACGGAGAAATTCGCCCCGCGCGTCCTTGAAAGGTGGATCAAGCGCGATGAGGCGATCCTCCGCATAGAGTGCTACCTGCACAGGCGGGGGCTGTTCGGGCGGCGGGGGAGAATCAGGGGTCGGAAAGCCGCCTTTCTCGGTGACCTGCAATATCAACTCGCCATCTTTCAGGCTCAAGTCGCATATCTCCATCGCCGCTTCATACCGCCCGACGTACGGAGTGAGTTGTTCAACTGACAAATCAAGCGGCGTAGCCTCCGGGAAGGCAGTACCGAGATAATGCTTGAGGGCCCACTGACTCACTTCGTAACACAACTCACGGCCCCGGTTGGCGTTCGAGAAGATAGCGTGGGCATACCCCTCCGACGGCGCAACTGTGCAATCGGTGACCTGACCGTTAGTGCCGCCTCCATGGTCGATCAGTTTGATGTCACCCGCCATCGTTACAAACCAGGATAATCCCATCATCCTCAAGCCGGTGGCCGAGAACATCGGCGTTTGCATGAGCGCCAGCGACTCCGGCGTGAGCAGGCGCGCCCCATCCGGCGCGGTCCCGTCGCCCATGTGGAAGCGGGCATAGCGCAGCAGGTCTTTGGCCGGGCAAACAATCCCGCCCGCCGGGGCCGCGCAGCGCGGCACGGCCCAGGGCCGCGCTATCTGCGGTTTGTCATTCACCACATCATGCCCGACCGCGAACCGATGGGTGATGACGTCGTTGGGGAAGAAAAACGACATGGTGAGGCCGAGCGGATCGAAGACCAGTTCTTTCACTGCCGCCTCGAAGGACTTACCGGCGACCACTTCAATCACCCGGCCGGCCAGAAGGAAGCCGGCGTTGTTGTACGACCAGATTTCCCCCAGCGGCGTCAACTGTGGCAGGTCTGCGACTTTCGCTGCCATTTTCGCCAGTGCGTCGTCGCCGTAGCCGAAGTCGTTGAAGTAGTCGCCCACCCAACCACCCGTATGGGTAAGCAAGTGGCGCATCGTCACCCGCGCCGCGGCGCTTTCGTCCGACAAACGCAAATCCGGCAGATACACTCGGATAGGCGCATCCAGGTCGAGTCGGCCCATCTCCACCAGCCGCATCGCCAGCGTGCCGACGAACGTCTTGGTGATCGAGCCGATTTGAAAGAGCGTGTCGGGGGTGACAGGCAAGGGATGTTCTACATTCGTCACCCCGAACCCGACGACGTGCTCCTGTCCATTATGCAAGATGCCAACGACCACGCCTGGCACGTGCAGGCGCTCCATCGCTTCCACAACTTGCTCGCCCAATTGGTCGGCGATATCTGACATCGGATAATCCTCTACTTTCCGCTAACTGCACTTTCGACGCCACATATGGCGGATCGAACGCATCACGAAGTCCAAGATGTGGCGGCAAAACCCAAGTTAGCGGAAACTAAAAATAATCTCAAATGTCAGCGGACGACCGGCCTGACCCTACCGCCAGGCCGGTCGCCGCCAATCTCCAATCTCCAATCTCTAATCTCTAACGCGAAGCGTCCAACCTCATTCCTCCAGCGCCGCGCCTTTCTCCTTCAAAATCGTCCACACCTTCGGCGCGGTGATCGGGATGTCAATGTGCCGCACGCCGAGGTGCCACATTGCATCTACCACCGCGTTGGCGATGGCCGCCGGCGCGCCGACCGTGGCCGACTCGCCCACGCCCTTCGCGCCAATGGGGTGATGCGGCGAGGGCGTCACCGTCTCGCCCAGTTCCCACCTGGGGGTCTCGACGGCGGTCTGGAGCAGGTAGTCCATGAACGTCGCGCCGTAGATGTTGCCGTGCTCGTCGTACTGGATTTCCTCCATCATCGCCGGCGCAAAGCCCATCGTCAGCCCGCCGTGAATCTGGCCCTCGACGATCATCGGGTTGATGCGTACGCCGCAGTCGTCCACGGCGACAAAGCGGCGCACCTTCACCTGCCCCGTACCCCGGTCAATATCTACCACGCAGATGTAGGAGCCGAAGGGGTAGGTCAGGTTCGGCGGATCGTAATAGTTCACCGCCTCTAACCCGGCTTCCATGCCCTGCGGATGATTAGTGTAGGCGGCGAAGGCGATCTCTTGAATCGTCTTGGCCCGGCCAGGCGCGCCTTTGACGTAGAATTTCCCTTGCTCCCACACCAGATCTTCTTCGGCGGCTTCGAGCAGATGGGCGGCGATCTTCTTCGCCTTGTCGCGCACTTTGCGCGCGGCCATGGACGCGGCGGCCCCGGCGGTGGGCGTGCTCCGGCTGGCGTACGTCCCGAGGCCATACGGCGCGGTGTCGGTGTCGCCCTCTTCGACTTTGATGTGTTCGGCGGGGATGCCCAACTCCTCGGCGATGATCTGCGCGTAAGTGGTCTCGTGCCCCTGCCCCTGCGACTTGGTCCCGAAGCGGGCGAGGGCTTTCCCGGTGGGGTGGACG
The DNA here is from genome assembly GCA_034435515.1 of Anaerolineales bacterium. GTDB lineage: Bacteria > Chloroflexota > Anaerolineae > Anaerolineales > UBA6663 > DATDRS01. The sequence goes on along the minus strand of DAOTXG010000204.1, from coordinate 8,821 downwards.
CGCAGCTCGCACGAGTCGAACATCTTGAGGCCGAGGATGTCGAAGTCCTTGGACGGCCCCGCGCCGACGATCTCGGTGAACGACGACAGGCCGATGCCCATCAACTCGCCGCGCGCGCGCTTCTCGGCCTGCTCCTGCCGCAGAGCCTCATAGCCGATCATGTCCATGGCCTTGCGGAGCGCAGCGGCGTAGTTCCCGCTGTCGTACTCCCAACCCAGCGCGGATTTGTACGGGAACTGCTCCGGTTTGATGAAGTTCTTCATGCGGAATTCTGCCGGGTCCAGGCCGAGTTGGTGGGCCATCACGTCGGCCATACGCTCGATGGTGTGCACCGCCTCGGTGACGCGGAACGAACAGCGATAGGCGATGCCGCCGGGCGGCTTGTTGGTGTACACGCCGTCTACTTCCACAAACGCGCTCTTGAAGTCGTACGAGCCGGTGCAGATGTGGAACAGCCCGGCCGGGAACTTCGAGGGGTTGGCGGCGGCGTCAGTATAGCCGTGATCGGCAATGGTCTTGACCCGCAGGGCCGTCAGCGTGCCGTCTTTCTTCCCGGCGAGTTCGGCGGTGATGTGGTAATCCCGCCCAAACGAGTCGGCGGCCAGGTTCTCGGTGCGGTCCTCGATCCACTTGACCGGCGCGCCGGTGACAATCGAGGCGGCCACGGCCAGGACGTAGCCCGGATAGGCCGGCACTTTGCCGCCAAACCCGCCGCCAATGTCGGGCGAGATGACGCGAATCTTCTCCTCGGATAGACCGAGGTGACCGGTGATGAGCGCCACGACGGTACGGATGGCGTGCGGAGCCTGCGTCGTCATCCACAACGTCAGATGGCTCTCCACCGCGTCCCACTTCGCCACGCACCCGCAGGTCTCAATCGATGAGACGTGGATGCGGGGGATGTAGATGTCTTCTTTGACCGCGACCTCGGCCTCGGCGAAGGCTTTGTCGGCCGCAGCACGATCGCCCCACTCCCAGTGCCAGATGTGATTGCTGGGCTTGTCGTCGCGCACTTTAGGCGCGCCGGGTTCGAGCGCCTTCTTGGGGTCGACGACCACCGGCAACGACTCGTATTCGACCTCGACGGCGGCCACCCCATCGGCGGCCGTGTAGCGGTCGGTGGCGAGCACGGCGGCGACCTCCTGATACTGGTATTTCACCGTGTCGAGCGGCAGGACCATCTGCGTGTCGCTCATCAAAGTCGGCATGTTGTGGACGTTGAACTGCTTGAGCGTCTCGCCGGTGATCACGGCCAGCACGCCGGGAACAGCCAGGGCTTTCTCGCCGTTGATCTTCTTGATTTTCGCGTGGGCGTAGGGGCTGCGGACGATGTCCAGGTGCAGCATCCCCGGCAGCTTCATGTCGTCAATGTAATTGCCTTTGCCCCGGATGAAACGCGGGTCTTCCTTGCGCTTCATCGAGTGGCCCAGGCCGTGTATTTCAGGCATAACTTCCTCCGGTCGTAATCAGTAATAAGTAATTGGTAATTACTGCTTACCAATTACGCTTTCATTTTTTCCGCCGCATACTGCACCGCTTTGACGATGTTGACGTACCCTGTGCAGCGGCACAGGTTGCCCGAGAGGCCCCAGCGGATGTCGTCCTCCGTCGGGTTTGGGTTCTGCTGGAGCAGGGCGAAGGCGGACATCATCATCCCCGGCGTGCAGAAACCGCACTGCAGCCCGTGCTTTTCCATGAAGCCCTCCTGAATCGGGTGCAGTTTGCCGTTTTGCGCCAGGCCCTCGACCGTCATCACCTGTGCGCCGTCGGCCTGCACGGCCAGCACCGTGCAGCTCTTGGCCGCCCGGCCGTTGATCAGCACCGTGCACGCGCCGCACGAGGTGGTGTCGCAGCCGATGTGCGTGCCGGTCATGTTCAGGTTATCGCGGATAAAGTGAACGAGCAGGAGGCGGGCCGGGACTTCGGCGGAAACGGACTGGCCGTTGAGGGTGAGTTTAATGTGATGGGTGCTCATAGCTTATCCTTTCGCCCGTTCCAACGCCTTGCGCAACGCTCGCGTCGTCAGCGTGCGGACGAGAGCGCGCTTGTAATCCTCCGAGCCACGCGGGTCGGAGGAGGGTTCGGCGGCGGCGGCGGCGGCTGAGGCGGCGGCTTTAATCGCGGCGTCGTCGAGCGCCTTGCCGGTCAGGGCTTCTTCGGCCTTCTTCGCTTTGATGGGCGTGAGGCCCACGTTGGTGAGGCCGATGCCCGCGGAGGCGCATTGGCCGCCCTCGAGGTGAATTTGCGCGGCGACGGCGGCGGTGGCGAAGTCTCCTACCTTGCGTTCGACTTTCATATACGAACCGCCATCACCTGCTTTGTGCGCAGGGATGCGAATCTCGGTGAGGATTTCATCCTGCTCCAACGCAGTGGTGAAGGGGCCGGTAAAGAAGTCGGCGATGGGGATTTCGCGCGTCCCTTTGGGGCCGGCAGCGACGATGCTCGCCCCGTAGGCCAGCATCGTCGCCGGGTGGTCATTGGCCGGGTCGGCGTGGGCCAGGTTGCCGCCAATCGTCGCCCAGTTGCGCACCACCGGATCGGCTACCATCCGGGCCGTGTCCGCCAGGAGCGGATATTTCTTTTGGATCAGGTCGGATCGCTCAAGATCGGTCTCGCGCGTCAGCGCGCCGATCTTCAGCCACTCGCCTTCCTCGCGGATATAGGCGAGGCCGTCCAACCGGTTGATGTCCACAAGCAGCGTGGGCGAGGCCAGCCTGAACTTCATCATTGGCAGCAGGCTGTGGCCGCCCGCTAAAATTTTGGCTTCGGGGTTTTGCCCCAAGAGCGCAATGGCTTCGTTAAGTGTTTTGGGTGTTGCGTAGTCAAAGGCCGGGGGGATCATAGGGTCTCCTCATTCCAGAACTACTGACGCGCGATGTGGAATTCAAGTCTGTGAGGTTATGTCGGTTGGCGAACTCCTTTCCTCAGAAAATCCGGTATCGGTGGACCGCTGACCTGCCCCGGCAGGCGGCGCCAGGCAGAGGAGCCCGGCGAGCCGGTGGCAAGCGCACCACCTATACTGCACGCGGGCACAAATTGCGCTTTTGGAGCGTACTATTGATCGGGCGGCAGTTGCACTGCCGCCGCCCCGCAGTGCAACTGCGGGGCGAACAAAAAGCGCAGTTTATATCCGTGGTATAGTATAGCATAGCAGAAGTTCGTCGCGGGTTTCCAAGACCTTCGGGGTCTTGGAGACCCCGAAGGTCTGCAACCGAAACCGGTGAAAGATTTCCGCCGATGTGTACCAGGCTTCTCACCTCAGCGTCAGCAGGAATGCCACAACCGCCTCCAGGTCTTCTGGCGAGAGATGCTCCTTGAAGTCAGCCGGCATGATCCCTTCCGGGAATCCCTCGACGACATAGGCGTCAGGGGTCATGATCGAGGCGCGGATATACGCCGCCGCATCCAGTCCCTCAATTCGGCTGCCGCCCCGAGTGGCAATCCCCGCCAGCGACGGCCCGACGACCACGGTTTCGCCGCTCGTTCCGTGGCAGCGGGAGCAGTACGCCTCGAACACGCTCCGCCCCCGGAGTTCCAGGGGCGAGAGCGTGGGTGCTGGAGGCGGAACGAGACGGCTGCAGGCTGCCAGAAAAGTCCATAACAGGAACGCGGCATCAAAACGAAGGTGCATTACTCATTTCGAGTCCAGCGAGGCCGCAACTCAGCTTGCCTGGAGGCGGCGGAACAGCACAAAAACGCCCAGGAGCACGCCGACGCCCATGACGATTGCGCCAAGGCGCACGTCCGCGGCGATTTTCAGCCCCAGGAAGACCAGGATACCCAGGTTGATCGTCCACAGGGCGGCGGCCTCTCCCCAGCGCAGGACGCCGGTGCCCGCCTGTCCTCGGGAGGCCACCACGCCCATGATCAGATTGGTCATCATGCCGACGAAACCGGCGTGGGCGAACGTCGCGAAGAACCAGGCCGGCAAGGCGCTGAAATCCGGGCCCGCGCTGACGGCGTACAAAAACAGGCCCATGTAGACGATCAGCCACAGGGCGCCGAAGAAAGTCCACGACGTGACGCCCGCTCCCCTTGGAAGGTTGACCAGCGCCCGCCAGGCATAGCGCACCAGAAAAATGACCATGCCAACCAGGAGCATCAGGCCAAAAATGGGGAGGATCTGTTCGACGATGTTCAGAAAGAACCCCAGGGGCACGAGCGCGGCGGCAACCATCCACAGCAGCGCCTGCAACAGCCCGGGCCATGTCCAGCGTTTCTCCTCCTTCCGAGTTGACCACTCGATGATCGCGCTCGCCACGAGAAACAGATAGGTATCCATCATCCCGGCGTGCGCGCCCACCCGGTCGCCGGCAGGTAGCGGCAGGAACTCGCCGATCACGCGCTCCAGGCCCAGCAGCATCCCGACGGTGGCGCCAATCGCGCCGGTCAGCAGCGCGCCCGCAGCCAGGAAGTGGACGGTGGTGACCACCGGCTGATGCTTGAACTGCGAAAACGCATAGATGGCCGCAACCCACAGCACGAGCACCGAGCCCGCCCCGAAGATCGGCAGGAGCGTCACCAGGAATCCGCTGGGGCGTGAGAAGGCCAGCCCGAAGGAAGGCACGTAGCCGGCGAAAATCAGGATGGCAGCCCACACCAGGGTGCGGACGCGGCTCTCGTAGTCGGCATCCACATTCCGCTCGCCGGTGACCACCCAGATCGCAATCCCAATCGCGGACAGCGTGATCCAGCCAATACTGCCGCCGTGCAGATGGATGAGGGTCTGCCAGCGATCAATCTCCCCAACGGTCAGGGCATTGTCGAAACCGAAGTAGATATTGATCAGGAAGATCAACAGCGCCCCGATGAAGAGGATTTTCAGGGATTGCCAGACAGAATCGCTCTTTACACGCTGCAGGTACATCGCTCTCTCCTCTCGCGATCTGCTTTTCCTTCCCGTTTCAGATCGTCGAAACTGGCTAGTAGTCCGTCAAGTTGATTTGGATGGATACCTCCGCTCGCGGCGGATTTGCACGCCCTTCGGGCAGCGCCGCCGGACGCTTCGCGCAAATCCGGCGGGAGCGAGTCCATCTTAATCAGATGGACAGAGTACTAGCCTGAGTATAGCATAATCTTGGCCAATCTATACCCAGAAAATGAATTTTTTGGAGGTTCAGTTTTAAAAAAGGTGCACAAGCCGAGTTATGTCACTCACGCTGCCCAGCGGCATCATCATTCCGTGTTCGGTATCCCGGTCAACTCCGCCTTCATTTGCTGCCAGGCCTGCCGGGCTTCCTCGACCGAACCCTCATCCTCGATGGTGGTGATGTCACCTGGGTCCCGCCCGAGGACGACCGCTTTGAATACCCGGCGCATGATCTTGCCGCTGCGGGTCTTGGGCAGCATCTGGACGAAATTCAGTTCGCCAATGACCGCCACCGGCCCTAATTCCTGCCGGACGGTCTCGAGCAGCTCCCGCCGGAGATCAGCCGAGGGCTGATAGCCTTGCCTGAGGGCCACGAAAGCCGAGATGACCTCGCCCCGCACCGGGTCAGGCCGGCCGGTCACGCCGGCCTCGGCGACCGCCGGATGCTTCAAGAAAGCCGTCTCGACCTCGATCGTGCCGAGCCGGTGAGCAGCAATTTTGATGATCTCGTCGGCGCGGCCGGCAAACCAGACGTAGCCATCCTCGTCCATGTGGGCCGAGTCGCCCGTATAGTAAACCCCTGGAATCCGCTCCCAATAGTCTCGCCCATAGCGCTCTGGCTCACCCCACAGGCTCGCGGTCAGGCCGGGGAAGGGCCGCTTGATGACCATGATCCCCTTCTCGCCAGCGGCGCAAGGCTCACCCTCAGGCGTCACCACGGCTGCCTCTATGCCCGGCAGGGGGATGGTGGCCGAGCCGGGCTTGATGGGGAGCATCGCCAAGCCGTAAGGGTTGCCGAACACCGGGCCGCCGGTTTCCGTCTGCCACATATGATCTATCACCGGCGCCCGATCCTCCAGCACCCGCTTCTGGAGCCACTCCCAGGCCGGAGCGTTGAGCACCTCGCCCGCGCAGACAATCCGCTCCAGCGCGGCCAGGTCAAATTTCCGGGCCGGCGCCTCGCCGTAACGCATGAGCAGCCGAACGCCGGTCGGCGAGGTGAAGATGCCCGTCACGCCAAACTCCTCGACGATCTGCCAGACGGTTTCCGGGCCGGGGTGATCCAGGGCACCCTCGTAGGCGAGGGTTGTGCAGCCGAAGAGCAGCGGCGCGTAGACGATGTAACTGTGGCCGACCACCCAGCCGATGTCGGACGTAGACCACCAGACGTCCGTGGGCCTCATGCCGAAGCACCAGCGCCCCATGCTGTGAATGTAGACCTGATAGCCGCCGTGAGTATGGACCGCGAGTTTCGGCTTCGCGGTTGTGCCGGACGTCGCCAGAATGTAGGCTGGCTCATTGGCCTCCATTGGGACGTGAGCGCCATGGTGGTCGGCGGCCCGGGCCAGAAACTCTTGCCAGTCGAGGTCGCGGCCGGCGGTCATCGGCGCGCCCTCCCCAGTCCGGCGCAAGACGATCACCTGCTCGACGGACGCGCCGCCCGTTCCTAACGCTGCGTCCACAACTTCTTTCAAGCGGACATCCTTGCCTTTGCGGTAAGCCACATCGGCGGTGAAGACCAGCCGGGAGCCGCTTGCCCGGATGCGGTCGGCCAGGGCGCCCGCGCCGAAACCGGCGAACACGACTGAATGGATGGCGCCGATCCGGACGGTGGCCAGCATCAGCATGATCGCCTCGGGGCAGGTGGGCATATAGATCGTGAGACGGTCGCCTTTCTGGATGCCCATGCCTCGCAGCGCCGCGGCGAGGCGTTCGACCTGATGCTTCAACTGGGCATAAGTGAAGAGGCGGCGTTCACCCCGTTCGTTGACGTAGACCAGCGCGGTGTGGCCGCCCCACCCCCGGGCGACGTGAGAGTCGAGGCTGTTGTAGGCCAGGTTGGTCTGGGCGCCCACGAACCAGCGAAAGGTCGGGAAATCCCACTCGAAGACACGGTCCCATTTGCGGAACCAGGGCAACTGGTCAGCCGCCCGGGCCCAAAATGCGTCGGGGTTTTCCTGCGCCTCCCGAAGCCAGCGGAGGACGATTGGGTTGATTAGTTCCATCGCTGACTCTCCTGTCTTGATGGTGAACTCAGGGGTGGCCTCATTCCAACTCCGAAAAATCTTCTTCCCAGAACTCGGTTGTACCGCGTTCACGGTTCGGCTGATTTTCGCTGGCGCGCAACTGCACGCGGCGGATCTTGCCCGAAATCGTCTTGGGCAACTCCGCAAATTCGAGACGCCGCAGGCGTTTGTACGGCGCGAGGCGTTCACGCGAAAAACGAAAGAGGGAAAGGGCGGTCTCGCGCGTCGGCTCGAAACCGGGTTTGAGCATGAGGTACGCTTTGGGCACGGTGAGGCGCAGGGGGTCGGGGCTGGGCACGACCGCCGCCTCCGCCACCGCTTCGTGCTCGATCAGCGCGCTCTCCAACTCGAACGGGCTGATGCGATAGTCGGAACTCTTGAACACGTCGTCCGCGCGCCCGACGTACCACAAATAGCCGTCGGCGTCCTGCGAGGCCACGTCCGAGGTGGGGTAGAACTCGCCGCCCAACGCTTGCTGCGTGCCTTCGGGGCTACCCACATATTCCGCCATCAGCCCCGCCGGGCGCGGGTGGAGCGACAACGAAATCTCTCCTTCCTCAGCCGGGTCGCCCTGCGCGTCGATCAGCGTGACGCGATACCCCGGCATCGGGCGCCCCATCGAGCCGGGTTTAACCGGCTGCCCCGGCGAATTGCCGACCTGCGCCGTCGTTTCGGTCTGTCCATAGCCGTCGCGCATGGTCACGCCCCACGCCGCCCGCACACGCTCGATCACTTCGGGGTTGAGCGGTTCGCCCGCGCTGGTGATCTCGCGCAGTTTGACCGGGTAGGCCGCCAGGTCTTCGAGGATCATCATCCGCCACACCGTCGGCGGCGCGCACAGCGTCGTCACGCCGTACTGCGCCAGCGCCTGGAGTATCTTTTGCGCGTCAAAGCGCGCCAGGTTGTAAATGAACACCGTCGCGCCCGCGTTCCACGGCGCAAAAAAGCAGCTCCAGGCGTGCTTGGCCCAGCCCGGCGAACTGATGTTGAAATGCACGTCGCCCTCTTGCAAGCCGAGCCAGTACATCGTCGACAGATGCCCGACCGGATAACTGGTGTGCGTGTGCAGAACCATCTTGGGTTTCGCCGTCGTGCCCGAAGTGAAATAGAGCAGGAGCGGATCGTCGGCGTGGGTGAGCGCATCGGGTTGGAAATCGGGGCGGGCGTCGTAGGCCTGCGCGTAGGGTTTCCATCCTTCACGCGCGTCGCCGACGACAATGCGCGAATAATCGCCGCGCACGGTTTGAAATTTATCCGTCAAGGTGGCCTCCGCGATCACGTGGCGCACCTGGCCGCGCTCGACGCGGTCTTGCAAATCGTCCGGCAAGAGGAGCGTGGTCGCCGGGCTGATCACGGCGCCGAGTTTGATCGCGGCGAGTGTAATCTCCCACAGCGGCGCGATGTTGCCAAGCATGACGAGGAGGCAGTCGCCGCGCTGGACGCCGCTGGCGCGCAGAAAATTGGCGACGCGGTTCGAGCGTTCGGCGAGTTCGGCGAAACTCAAGCGCGTTTCGCCGCCGTCGTCGTTGACAATCCACAGCGCGGGGCGGTGCTGGTCGCGGGCGTAAACGTCGAAATAATCGAGCGCCCAGTTGAAGGTTTCGAGTTGCGGCCACTCAAAACCGCGATAGGCGGTCTCGTAATCGGCGCGGTGGGCGAGCAAAAAGTCGCGCGCTTTAAGAAAGGTATCGGTGATGGCCATGCA
>DAOTXG010000203.1:0-19862 GCA_034435515.1 Anaerolineales bacterium | reverse complement strand
GCTCGTCCAGGTCGCCGTCCCCGCGTTGTTCAGGATGCCAGTGTTCAGGCTCACACTGCCGCTGATAGCCAGCGTGCCGCTGACGGCAATGTTCGTGGTACCGGGGCCGCTCATCGTCCCGCCGGTCCACAGTGACGAGCCACTCAAGGTGATGACACTGTTACTTGTAAGCGTCCCGCCTGAGAAGGCGAAGGTGTTGCTGATCTGGGCTGTCGTGCTGATCGCGAGCGCGCCGCCCGACAGGACGAGCGCCTCGTTGCTGCGCAGGCTGTGGATCAAGGTAGCGCCGCTGGCGTGGGTGACCGTAATGTTTCCGGGGACGTCAAGGATGACGTCGTGAAATTCCTGCGGCGTGATGTCCTTGTCCCAGTTGAGAGCGTCGCCCCAGGAAACGCCGTCGCCGCCGCCGTCCCAACGGATGGGGATTTCTCCTGGTCCACGATCATCGCTCCAGAAGTCGAAGAACATGAGGACGGACTGGCCGGTCGCAGGCCCAATTCCTTCAAACGTACGCCGCTTGCCGGTCAGAGTGTCAACGGCCATAGCAGTGAAGGTTTCGCCCTGAGGGATGAGCGGGACGAAGAAGTAGCCGCCGGCGTCAGTCAGGCCGGTGAAGGGAATGAAGAGACCGCGTGAGTACACTTTGATCACGAAGCGCCCCGGCGGCTGGTCGAAGAAGCCTGCGGTTTGGTTGACCCTGCTGCGCCCCGACTGCTCGCCGAACGGACTGGCAGCCAGTAAGCATGGAGGTGTAGAACAGGGAGGAGGCCCCGAGGCATTACCAGCACCGTTGCCGCCGGGCGGCGGCGCGGAGCCCATGCCAGTGGGGCCTCCGCTAGAGTTGGTTTGGGAGGGTGGAGGTGGATGACCATTGCAAAGATACTCTATAACATGTTCAACAACTATTTCCAACAACGCATGATAGATTAAGTGAAATCCTACAGTAACCAGAGGCAATACCAGAGTAGCCAATAATAACGTCCCTATAATAAGGAGAGTCCAGGTAACCACCGTCAAGACCTTCTTTACAAAGTTAAGTATGTCACACACACTTGTAGAGGTCTGCACTAAACGATGTGCGGAGGTATTCGACGCGGATGTAAAGACCCCTGAATTTTCGATCATAACTGCCATTTCAATCAGGAGTTGCTCCTCTTCAGGGGTGGGATTAATGCTAATTTCTTGCAGGAGAATACGCGCTTGATTAATTTCTGATATCGCTGATTCAATGTTTTCCAGTGGCAGATCATTATTCCCTGCTGACAGGTCTAACAGTTCATTCAATCTGTCAATTGTAAAAGCTAAGGCTGAGTCAATGATCTCTTCCGGCGGTCTGCTTAAAGGTTGCGGTGTTTCTACTGTAATATTCATTGGACCAACGGTGGAGCCTGTGCTCTTATTACGCAGTATCACCGTGGCAGGTCCGGCAGGCAAAACCGGGATCATCATCGAAACAGTTTGATCTGAAGACGTATCAGAAGCGAACTCCACAAGCAGCGGAGTTTCTATCTCGGTACCATCAACTGAGGAGCGGTAAATACCAACATTCCCCAGCATAGAGTACGGATTAAAGCCTGTTGCCCTAAATTGGACAATAGTTCCAGGTGGGCCGCTGATTTCAGCTTGGGGTGACTGAAGCGAGGAGGTTTGGGCGCCGGATGTTGTTTCGACCGAACCCAACTGAATCTGCGGTACCGGGTCAGCGATCACATCGTTGTTTGGTGCGACGCTCGCCGTGTTGACCACGACCAATTCATCTACCCCATCGCCATCGGCATCGGGTACGATCCTGTAATTCACTACCGCTTGCCCCGGCTGAACCCGGTTGCCAAAACCGGCAGAGGCCACACCCAACGGTAAAGAAATCTGGCTGCTTGACGATATTACCTGCGCGCCCAGGAAGGTGACGCCCATGGCGTCCCAATCAAGGCCGTGCTCCGCCGTGGTTTGCTCCTGGGTCTTTTCCGTCACAGTAATGGTGGTGCCATCGGGTACGGCGCCGGGCGGGATGGTGATGATGCTGCCAATCTCACTGGCCAGCACGCTGCCCTGTGAACCTACGGCAGCGCTCTGGGGCGGGTTCGGCACATTGTTCACGGTAATACTCTTCGTCGTCTGGCCGCAGGGGCTGGTGGCCATGGCCGAGAGCTGAAGCGCGCCGGCGGAGAAGTCGCTGGCGTCCAGGAACACCTTGAATCCATCAGCCGCGGTCGAATCCGTACCCAGGTTGGTTGAACCGGCCATGAAGGTCACGCTGGAGACCTTCGCCAAGGCAGGCGCCTGAACGGCGAAGTACAATACGCCGCTGATGGTCCACCCCTCACCCGGACTGATGATCGCGATCTCAGGCCCAAGCGTATTCGTCAGGCTAGACCCAGGCACAGCCTCAGGACTACTCGTGATCGCCGCCGGGTTAGATGAACGGCTGACCAGGGGTAAGAACACCTGGTGGCACTCGAATGCCGATGCCGTCTGAGTCGGGACTGAGGCGAGGCGGCCGGCCTCCGGCTTGTGGCTGGCCAGCACCCTGAACCTGGGGGCCGGCTGCCACGGCTGAGCAAGCATGGCTACGATCAAAAGGGCCGAAATGGTCGCGTATCGCACTCTTCGCTTGATCATGATGGGCCTCCTGGGCGTTTGTAATGCCTCGTTCTGCGCCATCGCTGTCAACGAATACTCAACGAATAAACGAATAGCGTGCCGCGGACTTCGTTTACGCGAAGCGGTTTCCACTGGGGTCTGCTTCGCGAAGACCCCAAAGGTCTGAGAAACCGGCGACGAATTTCTGCCCGGGTGCGCCAGGCCGCCCTCACGGCGCCTCTACCGGAGGTGTATCCGCTCCAATCGAGCGCAAGAAGGCAACCAGGGCGATAAGTTCCTCAGGGTTGAGGCCGTTGCCGCTTCCCAATGGGTCCGGGTGGCCCGAGGCGAGCAGCGCCTCCAGCGTGGGCCTTGACCCGTCGTGCAAGTATGGCGCGGTCAATCCAACGTTGAGCAGTGAGGGTGGGTCAAACCCGCTTGCCCCCCGCACGTCGAGCGGGTTGAGCGTCCCTACGTCCCGCAGCACGGCATCTACCATGCCGTTGCCATCCGGGTCGAGCGCGCCGGCCGGGCCTGGCATGGCGCTGGAAGTCCACCTCGGTCCGCCGTGACAAGCATTACAGTCGGCCGACTGGAACAGGGTCCGGCCATTTGCCACGTCGCCAGCCGGAGGGGGTGGGGCTTCTGGGCGGATGCCTCGCTCCAAGAAGGCAGCCAGGGCGTCGAGATCGGCAGAGCGCCCGGCGTTCGGCGGGCCGAGCAGGGGCGGGTCGGCGCCTGGGGCCAGACCCAGCCCACGCTGGATCAACTGGATGGTCTCTTCGACATCCTGTGACTCGTCAAGCGCCGCCGACCAGTGCCACGGCCGGGTTTGCCCGGCATACCACAGGGCCGGCGTCTGACGCGGGCCATCGGGGAACATCCAGGTGACGCTGTCCGCGCCGCCATCCGGGTGGCAACTGGCGCACGAGATCCACGATCCCCGGCTGAGCCTGGGGTCAGTCGCGTTGTTGAAGAGGATCTTGCCGCGCAGCACTTCCGGCGCGAGCGTCTCGGCGGTGACGGGCGCCTCGGCGATCGGTTCAAGCCGCTCAAGATCGAGGACGGTGACCGACCGGGAGAGATAACTCATCACGTAGCCCCGCCGCCCGTCATGGCTAAGAGCCAGGCCGCGCGGGTTTTTCCCGACGGGCAGGAACTTGACCAGGCGTGGTTGATAGGGATCAGATACATCAACTACCTCGACCAGATTGCTGCCCGCCAGAACGACGTACAGGGTTTCACCATCGGGCGCGGGAATGGCTGCAGCCGGATTATTGACCGGCGACCCAAAGATATCTTGATCATTCAAGAGGAGGCGCGCTGGGAAATCTTCACTTCCCAGATCGAGGTCGAGCACAGAGACGGCGGCGAACACGACGGTCGTGAGGCCGTTGGGCAGGTCGGGCGAGGCGCGCACGTGCGGAACCCAGGCCTGTGTCCCGGCCAGCGCGATCCCGGCCAGTTGATTGGGGAAGCCATGGATGTCCGGCAGGAGCGTAATCCGGTTGACCACGGCGTTCGCGCCCGTATCAATCACCGTGACGCGCCCGGCTGGGCCGTCGCCGGCCGCCCCGCCGGGCGACGGTAGCGCCAACAGGTGCGTCACGTACACCTGCTCATCGCTGTCCTCCAAGTCGCCGTCGTCGGTGACCGCGATGGCGTAGGGTTTTGGCTCGACGGGGACGCGGGCGATCACCTCATAGCCTCCGGTATCCACCACGACGACCTCGGCCGCCGACATAACCGTCACGTAGGCCCTTGAGCCAGTGGGGTTCAATGCGACGGCGCCTGGCTCAGGGCCGACTGACACCACCGCGCACACGGCGTGAGATTGCGCATCAACGACGACAAGCGTACCGGTGGCGCGATCCACCACGTAGACGTTGCGGCCGTCGGGAGACATAGCCAGAGACCACGGCGCCTGCCCGACTGGCGCTTCGGCGACCTTCTCGAGACGTCCGGCGTCTATCATTGTCACCGACCCGGCATCCGGATTGACAACCCAAACGGTCTCATCTACAGGCGAGGCGGCGATCGGGGCGCCCCAGGATGGGCGTGCATCTGGCGCGACAGGTAGGGTGGGCGTAACGCAGGTGGTAGCGTAACTCCGAAGGACCACAGGAAAATAAGCAGACCAGGGCGTTGCGGTCGCTAAGTCATTCGCGGCCGCCGTGATGCTATCCGTAAACCTTAAGGCTGTTAGAAGAACACACACTGCTCCTAAAGTGATCCCTAAGAGGCCAACAGTCCACACTCTCTTTATTGACCGCGCCATGGAGACCTCCGGATTTGGCGCAATCCACAATAAGACACTTCTTGTTAAGGTCAACAGGCGGAGCCGAGTGAGACGCGGGTGGGCGCTCAATACACCTTCACCCTCAGGTTCAGCCAACCGTTGACAGGACACTCGGTTACTAAGTTTATATACTAAAAGGGGCGGCTTTGTCTATACCCAATTCCAAGTCTATTTCCGCCCAGGCCAACCAGGCCAGAGAGGAGGTTTTGCCTATGCGAAATCATCATTTGTTGCAAAATCCCTGGGTTGACAAAGCCTTTGCGCGCGATACAATATCACCCGCCAATCAAACAACATTCGGGAGTCCGGTTAAGCCGGGCTGAGAGGGCGTCTGCCCACGCGGGCTATGACGCCGACCGACTGAACCTGACGGGTAATGCCGGCGGAGGGAAATAATGTTCGACAAGTCACACCCTCTCCGCAGAGGGTGTTTTTATTTATGGCGCCCCTCGCCCGCGCTGAAGGCGCGGGGGAGGGGATGGGGGTGGGGGTGAAACGCGCCATCATCATCGCCAACGGAGAACTGCGGGCGCCCGAGGCCGCGCAGGCGGCCATCCGCGCCGGCGATCTGCTCATCGCCGCCGACGGAGGCGCGCACCACTGCCGCGCCCTGGGCCTGAACCCGCACATCGTCGTCGGCGACCTCGATTCGCTCTCGCCCGCCGAATATGCCCAATTGGAAGGCAACGGGACACGCCTGGAAATCTACCCCGCGCAGAAGGACGAAACCGATCTCGAACTCGCCCTCCGCGCGGCGATGCGGGAAGGCGCGTCGGAGGTTCTGATCCTGGCCGCGCTCGGCGGGCGCTGGGATCAGAGCCTCGCCAACGTGCTGCTGCTCGCCCACCCCGACTTCGCTTCGCTTTCCCTGCGTCTCGCCGACGGCCCCGATACCCTGTGGATTGTCCGCGACCGGGCCGTGGTGCGCGGCGCGCCCGGCGACACCCTCTCGCTCTTGCCGCTGGCGGGGGATGTCGAGGGCGTCACGCTCACCGGCCTCGAATATCCGCTCGACGACGGCGCACTGCGCTATGGCTTTACGACCGGGGTGAGCAACGTGCTCGCCGCCGCCGAGGCGGTCATCTCGATCCGGCGCGGCGTGCTGCTCGCCGTGCACACCCGGCGCGGATAGAAGTTGTTAGACCGGACAGGTCCGCTTCGCGACAGACCTGTCCGGTCTATCGGAAGGAGATACGTATGCAACACCGCTCACTCGCCACATGGTTAATGACCACTGCCCTTCTCGTCTCCGCCTGCGCCCAGGCCACGCCCGCGCCGACTCCTCTTCCCACGATAACGCCCGGAACCGGCGCATTGACTCCCCCGCCGACCCTCACGCCCTCCGGCCCGCAGACGCTGACGGTGATGACGCACGACTCTTTTGCCGCCTCCGAATCGGTCATCGCCGCCTTTGAGCAGGCCAACAACGCGAAGGTGACCTTCCTCAAGTCGGGCGATGCGGGCACGGCGCTCAACAAGGCTATCCTCAGCCAGGACACGCCGCTGGCCGACGTGTTCTACGGCGTAGATAACACGTTCCTCTCGCGCGCGCTCGACGCCGGCCTCTTCGAGCCATACGCCTCGCCCGCCCTCGCCCGCATCCCGGCGGACTTCAGGCTCGATCCCCAGAACGGCGCGCTCCCGGTGGATTATGGCGACGTGTGCCTCAACTACGACAAGGCTTACTTCAAAGAGAAAAATCTCGCGCCGCCCGAAACGCTCGAAGACCTGACCCGGCCTGAATACAAGGGCCTGCTGGTCGTCGAGAACCCGGCCACTTCCTCGACTGGCCTGGCGTTTCTGCTCGCCACTGTCGGCCACTTTGGGTCGGATAAATTCGTCGGTTACTGGGAGCAACTTGTGGCGAACGACGTCAAAGTCGTGGACGGCTGGGAGACCGCGTACTACACCGACTTCTCCGGCTCAAGCGGCCAGGGGCCGCGTCCCCTAGTCGTCTCGTACGCCTCCAGCCCGCCCGCCGAGGTCATCTTTGCCGCCGACCCCAAACCGGCCGAGGCGCCCACGGCCAGCGTCGTCGGCCCCGGGGCGTGCTTCCGGCAAATCGAGTTCGTCGGCATCCTCACGGGCGCGCAAAACCGCGCGCTCGCCGAAAAGTGGGTGGATTTCATGTTGAGCGAACAGTTCCAGGCCGACATGCCGACGCAGATGTTCGTCTTCCCGGTGGTCCCGGGCGTCCCGCTGCCGGATGAGTTTGTGAAGTGGGCGCAAACGCCGGCGCAGCCCGCCACGGTCAACCCGGCGGACATCGCCGCGCACCGCGACGAATGGATCAAGGCGTGGACAGAGACAGTTTTGCGCTGAGGCGGGGTGTGGTAACAAACGTATTGCGTATTGCGTATTACGTAATACGCAATATCGCGAACGGCCTTCAGGCCAGTCCCTTTGGGACGCAATACGCTCTGTTGATCATCCCGGCCGCCTTCCTCGGCCTCTTCTACTTCTACCCTCTCGCCTCCATCCTCCGACTCGGCCTCGCGCCTCAGGGCCGCCTCGACCTCACCGCACTCGCGGCGTTGTTCGTAGAAGCCGACGCCGCTACGCACGCACAGCGGGTCATCGCCTTCACGGTCTGGCAGGCGTTCCTCTCGACGCTGCTGACGATCCTGGTCGGTCTGCCGGGCGCGTATCTCGTCGCCCGCTACGAGTTTCGGGGCAAGGGCCTGCTGCGCGCGCTGTCCGGCGTGCCGTTCGTCATGCCGACGCTCGTCGTCGCCGCCGCGTTCAATGCGCTCATCGGGCCGCGCGGCTGGGTCAACCTCGGTCTGATGGCCCTGTTCCGCCTGGACGCGCCGCCGCTCGACCTGACGAACACGCTCGGCGCGATCTTGCTTGCGCATGTCTTCTACAACACGACCATCGTCCTCCGGCTCGTCGGCGACTTCTGGGCGCACCTCGATCCCCGGCTGGTCGGCGCCGCCCGCGTGCTTGGCGCAGACCGGTTCCGCGCTTTCGCGCACGTTACTCTGCCACTCCTCGCCCCGGCCCTCCTCGCCGCGGCGCTGCTCGTGTTCATCTTCGACTTCACCAGTTTTGGCGTCATCCTCGTCCTCGGCGGCCCCCGCTTCGCCACGCTCGAAGTCGAAATTTACCGGCAGACGATCCATCTCTTCAACCTGCCCGTCGCCGCGGCGCTCTCGTTGACGCAGCTCGCCTGTACCCTGGCGTTCACGGTCGTCTACTCGCGCCTGGCTGCGCGCGTCGCCGCGCCGATCACGCTTCGCCCGCGCGGCTTCACCCAGCAGCCGCTCACCACGTGGCCGGCGCGCCTCGCCGCCGCGTTGATCGCCGGCAGTTTGCTCCTGCTCCTCGTCGCGCCGCTGGCCGCGCTCGCCGTCCGCTCAATCACGCGGCTGGAGGCCGCGCGTGGCGAGCGCGCGGCGGCGCAAACCGGCTTCACGCTTGACTTCTACAAAGAACTTTTCGTCAATCGCCGCGAGTCCATTTTCTACGTCCCGCCGTTCGCCGCCATCGGCAACTCGGTCGGCGTGGCATTGACGACGGCGGGCCTCTCGCTGGCGCTCGGCCTGCCGACGGCCTTCGCGCTCACACGCCCCGCCTCCCCGCGCCTCAGCGGTTGGCTCGACTCGATCCTGATGCTCCCCCTGGGCACTTCGGCGGTGACGCTGGGCTTCGGATTCCTCCTCGCCTTCAGCCGCCCCCCGCTGGCGTGGCGGACCTCGCCCCTGTTGCTGCCGCTGGCGCATACGCTCGTCGCCTTCCCCTTCGTCGTCCGCAGCCTGGCGCCGGCCCTGCGCAGCATCCGGCCCCAGCTGCGGCGCGCGGCGGCCGTGCTGGGCGCGAGTCCACTGCGCGCCTTCCGCGAAGTGGACTTGCCGTTGATTGGCCGGGCGGTCATCGTCGGCGGGGCGTTTGCTTTTGCCATCTCGCTCGGCGAGTTCGGCGCCACCGCCCTCGTCGCCCGCCCCGATTTCCCGACGGTGCCAGTCGCCATCTATACTTTCCTCTCTCAGCCCGGCGCGCTCAACTACGGACAGGCCCTCGCCCTCAGCACAATTTTGATGGCCCTGTGCGGCGGCGGCCTCCTGGCCATAGAGTCCTTGAGAGTCGGAGAGGTGGGAGAATTCTAATGCTCGAACTTATCTCCCTCACCAAATCCTTTGGCCACGTGCGGGCGCTCGACGACGTGTCCCTCCGTGTGGACACGGGCGAGATCGTCAGCCTGTTGGGGCCGAGCGGATGCGGCAAATCCACGCTGCTGGCGGTCGTCGCCGGGCTGGAGACGCCGGAGGCCGGCGAAGTCCGATGGGAGGGCGAGAACCTGGCCGGCATCCCGGCCCACCGCCGTAACTTCGGCCTCATGTTCCAGGATTACGCCCTTTTCCCACACCGCGACGTCTTCGACAACGTCGCCTTCGGCCTGCAGATGCACACCCCGCGCCTGCCTGGCGAGGAGATCACCCGACGGGTGCGCGAAGCGCTGGCGCTGGTCAACCTCTCCGGCTTCGAGCGGCGGGACGTGAACACGCTGTCCGGCGGCGAGCAGCAGCGCGTCGCGCTCGCCCGGTCGCTGGCCCCGCGCCCCCGCCTGCTCATGCTCGACGAGCCGCTGGGCGCGCTGGACCGCACGCTCCGCGTCGAATTGCTCGACGAACTGCGCGAAATGCTGCGCGCGTTTGCGGGCCGCGCGCAGACCGCGCTGTACGTGACGCACGACCAGGAAGAGGCCTTCGCCCTGGCCGACCGCGTGGCCGTGATGAACGCCGGGCGCATCGTGCAGATTGGCGCGTCGGAGGCCGTCTACAGCGCTCCGGCCTCGCCCTTCGTCGCCCGCTTTCTCGGCCTGACCAACCTGGTTGAAGCCGCTCCTGAAACCGACAGCACTTTCACGACTCCGATCGGCTCTTTTCACGCCGCCTGCGCTGCTGGCGCAGCCCACGACCAACGTCGCTACACCCTCCTCCTGCGCCCTGACTCGGCCCGCCTCTCCGGTTCGTCCAACCGCCTCCGCGCTCAGGTCGTCGAGCGATCCTTTCGCGGCGCGTCCATTCGGCTGGTCGTCCAGCCGGAGCGCGGCTCGCATCTCGCCTTCGACTTTCCGCCGCAGCCGCTTCCCGCCGTCGGCGAAACGGTTGATTTCTTCCTGGAACCAGAGAGAATTACAGTCTTACCTGCCGACTGATTTCTATAGACTGACGCGGTTTCTAAAACCGCGTCGGTCTGCGAGAGAATGATAGTTGATGTCTGAGATCATCGTCCGCAAACTCGACCTGGCGGGGAACGAAGTTTTCGCTTACACCGGCGCGCTCCTCGCCCGCACGCCGACTTCCATCATTGTCGAGGCTCGTTTCAGCCGCTACGATCGCCTCGAACTTGGCTACACCATCTTCGAGCGCGGCGACCGCTTTGTGGAACATTTCTTCGCCGACCGGTGGTACAACGTTTTCGAGGTGCACGCCGCTGGCGCGGACGAGCTGCGCGGCTGGTATTGCAATGTCACCCGCCCCGCGGTCATCGAAGACAGCCGGGTGAGCGCCGTGGACCTGGCTTTGGACGTGTGGGTCAACCCGGACGGAAGCGCGCTGGTGTTGGACGAGGACGAATTCGCCGCGCTGCCTCTCTCGTCTGAGGAGAGGACGGCCGGCCGCGCGGCCCTCGCGGAATTGCTGGACCTTGCCGCCCGGCGCGCCGGGCCGTTTGCCCGTTAAAGACAAAGCCCCTCTCCCACATGCGCAGAAGAGGGGCGGGGGCGGGCCAGCCGGACTCAGGGGAACAGAGGAGAACACTCGGTGGCGATGCCCATCACGACGTCCCCGCAGCTCCAGGCCAGCGCCAGGCCAACCGCCAGCAAGCAGCAACAACACAATAAGACCGCCCCGACGACAATGGCGATAATAGTATTGCGCCGGGCGTTGCTGGAACCCCCTGCCGGAACGGAGGCAGGCATTTCCATTGAATCGGTCATGTAGCGTCTCCTGTGTAAGTTCGACCCAGACCCTAAGGGTCTCTGAGACCCTCAGGGTCTAATTTTTCGACAGCCCCTGAGCGTCAGCGGGCGGGCGCGGGCGGCCCCGGCTGCGCCACAACAGCCAGACGATAAAGGCCGTGATGACGATCACCGCGCCCGTGATCAGCGCCGGCAGGACGACCGCGATGATCGAAATGATGGCGGCCACGATGTCCTCGGCCAGGCTGACAAATGGATGACCGGCCCCGCCCGTGGTGGCCGTCACCGCCGGGCGCAGGACGACGCTCTTCGCCGCGTGCACTGTCCCGGCGGCGAATAACCCCAGGATCAGCGCGATTACCGGGTGAATGTCCGAGATGACGCGCGCGCTGGCGGCGAAGAGGATCGCGCCCGCCGTCGGGCGCACCAGCGTCTGAATGAGGTCGTTCAAGTGATTCACTGCCGGGATTTTGTCGGCGAAGGTCTCGACGAGCAACAATACGGCCAGCACGGCGAGCACGATGGGATTTTCCAGCGTGTCCCACGGCGGCGCGAGCTCGACGAGTTTGGTGTAGCGGGCGGCCAGCCCGACGACCAGCAGCGGCAGGTAGGCGTTCAGCCCGGCGCTGCCGGAGAGGCCAAAGGCGGCCAGGATGCTGATCAGCGCGTCCATGGTGATACCTCCTGTTCAGCCGGGAAAGACGAAGCCTTCCCAGCTCCCGAAAAACGCAAAGCGCACGGCGTCAATCACGCCGATTTGAAGCAGGGCCAGGGTGAACCCGGCGAGCAGCGGCAGCGCCGCGCCGCGCCAACTCTCGGCGCGATTGGCGCGGCGGGTGACGACCAGCAGGATGGTCGTGAAGATGGCCGTCAGCAGGACGACGACTCCGGCGGAGCTCAAGAGCGCCAGGGGGTACAGGATGGCCGGGTTTTCGGTGAGCACCAACCCGACGAGGAGCGCGCCCAGCAGGACCAGCAGGCCCAGTTCGCGAAAGTTCGCCAGCGCCGGGCGATCTTCCCAATCTTTCCACAGGGTCTGGTTGAGCACGGGCAGGATCAACGCGCCCATCGTGATCCCGTCCAACATGCCGGTCGTCAGGCGCAGCCAGTTTTGCGGCTCGTACAGATGCGGCAGATTGGGGAAGAAGGTCAGGTAGGAGTTGACGCCGTCCACGCCCATCACGGCGACAAAGCCGAAGAGGACGACCAGCACGCCGCGCTGGGGCAGGCCGCCCGCGCGCGTCCGCCCCAGCAGCGCGAGCGCCCCCATCCCCAGCAGCGCGCCGAGGTAAATGCCGGTGCAGCGCGCGCAGAGCGGGAGCGGGCGGCCGCCGATATAAAACGAGCGGCTGCCGATGCGGTGGCAGATGGCGTAGCCGACGGCGTCGGCCTTGCCGAGCAGTCCCTCCGGGGTGTTCAACAGCCAGGAGACGAGGACGAGCGCGGCGGCGCCGGCCACCAGCCAGGGCAGCGCGCGCGCAGGAGAAGCCGGGGCAGAGAGGGCCTGGGGATGATCCATGGGTTGCGACGTCGTTTCGATTATACTACCTCTTCACTCCTCGCCGCTATCTCAAACAACATTACCCCGGTCGCTACCGCCAGGTTGAGCGAGCTGACTCGCCCCTTCATCGGCAGGCGGAGGAGATGATCGCACACGGCGCGCTGCTCCGGCGAGAGCCCCTCGCGTTCGCTGCCCATCAGCAAAATCATCGGCCGGGCGTAAGCCGTGACCGCGCGATAATCCAGGCTGCCGCGCGCCGACGTTCCATAGAGGTGATAGCCGCGCCCCTTCGCCCAGCGCGCAAAGTCGGCGAAGGACGCCCGGACGACCGGCAGCCAGAATAACGCCCCCATGCTCGCCCGTACCGCGCTTGGATGATAAGGATCAACGCTGTCATTCAGGAGCAGGAGGCCGCTCGCGCCCACCGCGTCCATCGTCCGCAAAATCGCGCCGACGTTGCCGGGGTCTTGCGGCGAGACGAGCGCCACGCCCCAAGAAAAGTTCTCCGGCGCCAGGTGGGCGAGCGTCAGGCGGCGCTGCCGGACGACGGCGAGCACGCCCTGTGGATTCTCTTTCTCGGCCAGGGATTCAAAGATTGGCCGCGCGGCGGCGTAACACGGCACCCCTAGCGCGGATTGCTGCTCGATCAACTCGCGGGCAAACTGGCTCTCCAGCAGGTCTGGCGCGTAACAGATAAATACCACCCCCGCCCCGGCGGCTACTGCTTCCCCGACGTGGTGAATTCCCTCGACGACGAACAGCCCGGTTGTCTCGCGCTGCCTGCGCTGGCGCAGCGAGCGGATCTGCTTGATCTTGGGGTTGTGGGGGCTGGTGAGGGTGGGCATGGGGATTCGATGAGCGGGACTGCGTGGCCGTTCAAGCAGGGAACTCAAGGAACTGAGGGAACTCACCAAGACGCCGGGTGTCTTCCAGACACCCGGCGTCTTGGCTATTTCTTCCGTGATTTGGTTTTCGCCGTCGTCTTGCGCTTCGGCCCCGGCCTGGTCTTCGGCTTCACGGCCTTCGCCGATTTGCGCTTTGCCCTCCCCCGCTGTGTGACTTTCGACGGCGGCATTGCCACTCGCAGCAGCGCCAGCGCCAGCCTCTCGCCGTCAAACTCGTCTTCCGCCGTCGCCGCGCCCTCCAGGGACATGAGCGAAGTGAAGTGCTGCGATGGCGACTCGTGATGACTCCCCAAGGTGGGCAGGTCGGCCCCGGCCAGCGTCACGCTCAAAGTCTCACCCCGGATGTAATCTGCGTGTTGGCTCACCGCTTCGGCCAGTTTCGGCGTGGCCGCGTAGTGCGTGGCGATGCGGTCGGCGATGTCGAACCCGGCGGTCTTGCGCAGGTCTTGCACCCGGCGGACGAACTCGCGCGCTAAACCCTCCGCGCGCAGTTCCGGGGTAATCGCCGTGTCGAGCGCGACGACATACTGCCCCTCGGCCCTCACCGCGTAGCCGGGCCGGGGTTGCGGCGTGACAATCACCTCCGCCGCGCTCAACTCGACGGTTTGCCCGTCCACGCTGAGGGCCAGGCCCTGGCCAGAACGCAGGGCGGCGACGGCGGCTTGCGGGTCGGTCGCCGCGAGCGCGGCGCGCACCTTGGGAAACAACGCGCCAAACCTCGGACCAAGGCTGCGGTTCTCGGGCCTCAGTTTGTAGGTGACGAGTTCCGCTTCGTTCTCGACGAGCGCTAACTCTTTGACGTTCAACTCCTCAATCACCAGCGCGGCCATGCGCTTGAGTTCGGCCTGCTGCTCGGGCGGCGCCACGACGAGCACGCGGCTCAAAGGCTGGCGCACTTTGAGGTTATCCACCGCGCGCACCGCGTGGCCGAGCGCGACCACCGTCTTGGCCGCCGTCATATCGGCGAGCAGGTCTTGATCGGCGCGCGAGACCGCGGCCGCCGGCGGCCAATCGCAGTGATGGACGCTCAAGGGCGACTTCTTACTCACGCTTCGCACCAGGTTTTGATACAGCTGCTCGGCCATAAACGGCAGGAACGGCGCGAGCAGTTTGGTGAGCGTGACCAGCACCTCGTACAGCGTGGCATACGCGGCCTGCTTGTCGGCGTCCGCCTCCGATTTCCAGAAGCGGCGGCGCGACCGGCGGACGTACCAGTTGCTCAGGTCGTCCAGGAACCCCTCGATGGGCTTGGCAGCTTTGTAGACGACATAGTCGTCGAGCGCCGCCGTCACTTCGGCCGTCGCCTGTTGCAGGCGAGCGAGAATCCAGCGGTCGAGTTCGCTGCGCCTGACCGCTGCGCGCGACCGCCGGCCATCCGCCGTCGTCGGCCGCCAACCGTCCAACCGCGCATACGTCACGAAGAACGCATACACGTTCCACAGCGGCAGGAAAAAGCGCTTGATGGTTTCCTTCGCGTGTCCATAGCCGAAGAGCATGTCGGCCTCGTAACGCTGGTTGACGAACATCCAGCGCATCACGTCCGCCCCGATGTTGTCGGCGGCCTCGTTGAACTCGATCATGTTGCCCCACGATTTGTGCATGGCGCGGCCGTCTTCGGCCAGGAGCGTGCCATAGCCCAGCACGGTGCGCGTCGCCGGCTTGTTTTCGAGCGCGGCGGCCATGGTGAGCAGCGAATAGAACCAGTTGCGGAACTGGCCGGGGAACGATTCGGTGATGAAGTCCGCCGGGAACCACTTGCGCCAGTATTGCATATCGGCGCGATAGCCCATCGTCGAGAACGAGACGATGCCGGCGTCGAGCCAGGGGTTGCCCACGTCTTTGATGCGCGCGGTCTTCGCGCCGCACTGGGAGCAGGCGATCTTCACCGCGTCAATGTAAGGCCGGTGCGGCGTGTGGCCCTCGAACTCGTCCCAGCCCTCCACGGCGCGCTCTTCCAATTCCTCGCGGCTCCCGATCACGTCGAAATGCCCGCACTGCTCGCACTCCCAGACGGGGAGCGCGAGGCCCCAGTAGCGCTTTTTCGAGATCATCCAGTCGTGCATGTTGCGCAGCCAGTCGAGTTCGCGATCCTGCCCGAAATCGGGAATCCACCGGATTTGATGCGTGATGTCCATCAGCGGGCTGCGCAAACCGTCCATCGCGATGTACCACTCGTCCACCAAGCGGAAGACGAGCGGGGTCGCACAGCGCCAGCACTGCGGGTAACGGTGCGAATATTTCTCGAGGCGATAGAAGCGGCCCTTTTCTTTCAGGTTGTCCACAATCTCGTCGGCGACTTCGGAGACGTGCTGGCCGGTGAGCCAGTCAAAGCCGTCAATGTATACGCCGTTCTCGTCGAGCGGCGCGAGGACGGGCAGAGCATATCGTTTGTGCAGGGCGAAGTCTTCCTGGCCGCACCCCGGCGCAACGTGGACGATGCCTGTGCCCTCGGCTTCGCCCACCTCTTCCCACAGGATGATGCGATGCGCCTGCACGGCGCTCTCCGGGATGTGCTGGAACAACCGGCGGAGGCCCGGCTCGGACCAGCCTCCGGCGTGTTGCGCCGCGGGCAAATCGTCGAATGGCCCCGCGTATTTCCAGCCTTCCATCTCCTGGCCCTTGAGTTCGCCCACGACCTCGAACGGCCCCTTGAGCATCCTGGTCGCGCCGTGAGAGAGATAAAAGAACTCGTCGCCTTGCTTGACTTTCACATACGTCAATTCGGGGCCGACGGCGGCTGCCACGTTGGAGGTCAACGTCCAGGGCGTGGTCGTCCACACCAGCAGGGATTCGCCGGGGCGATCCACGAGCGGGAAGCGCGCCGTGAGGCCGGGATCCTGTTTTTCGACGTAGCCCTCGGTGACGATCTCGTGCTGGCTGATGCCGGTGCCGCAGCGCCAGCACCACGGCATCACGTCGGTGCCTTTGTAAAGCCAGCCGCTGTCGGCGCACTTTTTGAGAAAGCGCCAGATGTCGTAGTTGTTCTTGTCGCTGAAGGTGAAGTACGAACCGCCGAGCTCCGGCAGCCCCAACCGGCCTACGATCTGCTCGACCGTGCCGGTGACTTTCCCCAACGGCCCGCGCAGGGTGATCGTGGCCTGTGGGTCTTCGCCCAGCCTGTCGCGCAGGTAACGCAGCGCTTCGGGGTCGTTCCAGTCCATCCACATGCCCAGGCGGATGGATTGCTCGGTCTGCACCGCGGCGTAGTGGAGCACGCGCTGTTTGCACAGCGTGACGAAGGGCGCCAGGCCGTAGTCCTCGATATCCTTCTTCGTCTTGAAACCCAGGTCTTTTTCGACGTTGACTTCCACCCACAGGCCCTGGCAGTCGAAGCCGTTCTGCCAGCGCAGGTCGTAGCCGCGCATGGCCTTGTAGCGCTGGAACAAGTCTTTGTAGGTGCGCCCCCAAGCGTGATGCACGCCCATGGGGTTGTTCGCCGTGATCGGGCCGTCGGTGAACGACCACGTGGGGCGGCCCCGGCGCAATCGGCGCAGTTTGTTGAAGGCGTCGGTCTTCTGCCACCACGCCAGCGTCTCACGCTCCATCTCAGGGAAATTGGGGTTAGACAGGACGGGTTGGAACATAAGCGCTCCTTTTCAGAACACAGATAAACACGGATTTCAGCAGAGAGTTCCTTGAGTTCCCACAGTTCCCTTCCCCTCCCTACTCTAGCGCCACTTCAATCCGCTTATTGATCTTGCCCTTGCTCTTGTAATCCACGATCCTGATCCGCCCCACCTCGCGCGTGTTGGCGACGTGCGTTCCGCCGTCGGCCTGCAAGTCCAGCCCCTCGATCTCGACCTTCCGCACCTCCAGGATGCCTTCGGGCAGGAGGTTGATCTTCGTGCGGATGAGGTCGGGGATTTGAAAGGCTGTCTCGCGCGGGAGGCTTTGGACCTTGACCGGACGGGCGGCGGCGACCTCGACGTTGATCTTCTGCTCGATGGTCTTGACGAACTCCTGCCGCATGGTCTCGAACTCAAAATCCATCCGGCCGCGGAGCGGCTCCATATTCCCGCCGGTCACACTCGCGCTGTAATCGCGGAAGATCACGCCGCACAGGATGTGCATGGCCGTGTGCGTCCGCATCAGCTGATAACGGCGCGTCCAGTCAATGCGCCCGTGCACCTTCAGACCGATCAGGTCTTGGAGACCTGACTGGTCTCCGCTGACTTCGTGCCAGACGTCGTTCCCCGCCTTGCGGACTTTGGTCACGTTCCAGATTTTAAGCCCGCTGGACAGCAGGCCTAAGTCGTGCGGCTGCCCCCCGCCGCCGGGGTAGAAGGCGGTTTGGTCGAGCGCCACGGCGTTCCCTTCGACGGCGGTCACGATGGCGTCGAACTCTTTGAGATAAGCGTCGGTGTGATAGAGAGGTTCGGTCATGTTGATCTCTTTTCAAAAAACAAAAAACTCTCATCCCACATCGGGACGAGAGTTCGCTGACACTCCCGCGGTACCACCCGCATTGCCGGCGCGCCAACGCCAGCCGCTTAACCAGGCACGTGTTCATGCCCGCGCGTTGATAACGGGGAGCGGCCCCGGCGGTTGCTAATTGTAATCAGTAAACAGTTATCAGTGAATAGTAAACAGTGACCAGCTCTCAGTGGCTACTGTTTACTGTTTACTGATTACTTTCACCCCGCGGCTCCGGAAGGATTTTCGGCCTGGCTCACCCGTCCGGCTTCCACCCTCCCGGACTCGCTGTGAGATTGCCTGGGCCTACTCGTTTCCATCAACGCCGTTATTTATTACGGTAGATTATGCCACAAGCGCGCGGCGCGTGTCAACCTAATGGCCGAGCAGCCGCGCCGTCTCTTCGCGCGGCTGCCAGACCAGCCGCCAGCGCTGGAACTTCCCCAGCCGCTGCTGGATTTCGTCGCACAACGGGCGCAGGCGCGCCTCCCTGACCTGCCACCGTCCCGAAACCTGCTCGATCACCAGCTGGCTATCCCCCCGGATGACGACGACCACGCGCCCGACGCGCCCGCTCACCCGGCGCTGGAGAGCGCGGATGGCCGTCAACAGCGTGTGATACTCGGCCTCGTTGTTCGTCAACGGCTGATCGAACGTCAGCCGCTCGACCTGGATATCGCCCCTGGCGTTGACCAGCGCGTAACTACCATAGGCCGGGCCGGGGTTGCCCTGGCTTCCGCCGTCGAACACAATCATAAAATCCGCCTCGCGTTCCCAGTTCCCGCTCGACGGCAAGCCTGCCGGCGCGGCGGGCGGTTCGCCGCCGCCGTAGATTTCGCGCAGCCGGGAGAGTAAATCCCGGCGCTCGACCTCGGGCAGGGCCGCGATGGCTTCGAGGAGTTCCTGGACGGTCATGGGCTGCCCGCCAGGCGGTCGTACAGCGCCAGGCAGTTGGCGGTGTGCAGCTGACTGACCAGTCCGTTGAGCGGGATGCGGCTTTTGCCGCAGCTCTCAATGGTGATCTCGCGCGCCGCCTCGCGCGGTTTTTTCCTTCTGACGACGGCCTCGACCTTCTTCCGCAGGTTGTCCAGGTAGCGCAAGTTGGACCTCACCGCCTCGTCTATCTCGCCGCGCAGGATGACCTCGCCGTGCCCCTGCACCACGTTCTCCAACCCCATGGTCGGGATGGATTGCAGCGAGCGGACCATGTCGTCCACGTCGCCGTCCACAATGTAGGGCAGCGGCATCATCATGTCCCCGGCGAACAGGATGCGGTCTTCTTTCAACAACACCGAGATCGAATCCGCCGAGTGGCCGGGGGTGGCGAACAGTTGGAGCGTCTTCTTGCCGAGGTGGACGTGGAGCAGGCCATCGGTGAGCAAAAGCCCAGGCAAGACCACCTCCAGGTCGGCCAACTCCGACGACTGCTCCCTGGCTCGCGCCAGTCCCTGACGGCCCGCCGTGTCCAGCCGCTCGCGGCACAACCGGTGGCCGACTACTTCCGCGTCGGGGAAAAAGCACGTCCCGTTTGTGTGGTCGGCATGGTAGTGAGTCTGGATGACGTACCACACCTTCACCCCCAGCCGATTTTCGAGGAAATCTTTGATTTCCCGGGTTTCGGCCGGGAAGGCCAGGGTGTCAATCAGCACGGCCCCATCCGGCCCGATAATCACCCCGGCGGTCACCTGGGCGTAGACCTCGCTGGTAAAGATGTAAACGTCGTCAGAAACTCGTTCGCGGAGCATGAATTAGCATGTCCAGGCTGGTTTCTGCGCTTATAACATATCCGAGGCTTCAAAGTCAAATTTTAGAACAAATGATTTATGTCGCCTTGCACGCTCTGGGGGCGTATGGTAGCATCCTCGTCCGGCGGGGGGGAAAAGCCCTAATTTTCACCTCCCACCCGTCAACAAAGGAGAAAGATCATGGCCCTACCCGAAACCCCCTCTATCCAGGCGCCGGCTGAGGTCGAAGGCTACTGCGTCAAGTGCAAGGCCACCCGCAAAATGACTGAAGTCCAGGTGGTGACGACCAAGAATGGCAAGCCCGCCGCTAAAGGCAAATGCCCCGTCTGCGGCACGACGATGACGAAGTTCCTTCCCTCCAAGACCAGCTAAGTAAGTATCCAAAACTTCTTACTACTTTTTCTCACGCTCGCGGCGGATTCCCTGGCACTGCCCGCCAGGGCAAGTGTGCAATCCGCCGCCCGGCCGCCGGACGCTTCGCGCAAATCCGGCG
>DAOTXG010000202.1:0-3844 GCA_034435515.1 Anaerolineales bacterium | reverse complement strand
GTTGGTTAGATATTCAAAAGCGCTATCCTATTTCCGCACACGGACGCCCTTATGTCTGAGCGGCCCGCCACATTTTGAAATTCTCCAGGATTGAGCCGCCGACAAATTCGCGGAGGATGCTGTTGCTGGGAATGTGGTCGGCGGGGGCCGGCTGGAACCATTGCAAGAAAGAGAGTAAGCGGTTGGCTTCGACGTATTCGGGCGTGTCGGGGCGAACTTGCAGGAGCAGCGGCTCGGCGAACGGGCGCAGAATAGACAGTTCGTGGACGAGCGCCGAGTTGAAGATGGCGTCGCTGTAGTCCTGGAAGGGGAAGATGTGCAGTTTCTCGCCGCGCCGGACGGATTCCCAGCGGCGCAGCGTGTCGGCGGCCGAGTAGCCGCGCGTGGCCGCGTCGCGCACGAGGCGGCGGACGAGGCGCGAGTCGGTGGTGCTGACGCGGTTGTGCCGGTCCAGGTTCAACTGCGTCAGGGCCGACACGTAAACGCGGTATACCCACTCCGGCGGAAGCCCCGGCACCAGCGCCGGGTTCAGGCCGTGAATGCCTTCGACGAGGACGACGTGGTCGGGGCCGAGGGCGACCGTGGGGCCGGGTTCGCGCAGGCCGGTGTAGAAATTGTAATGCGGCAGCGGCACGGCGCGCCCGGCGATCAGGGCCTTGAGATGTTCGTTGAAGAGCGGCACGTCGAGGGCATGGATCGTTTCGTAATCCAGCTGGCCATCGGGGCCGCGCGGCGTGTGGTCGCGGTCAATGAAGTAGTCGTCGAGGCCGAGGGGGAAGGGGCGCAGACCGTGCGCCAGCAGCTGGACGGCGAGGCGCTTAGAGAAAGTCGTCTTGCCGGACGCCGACGGGCCGGCAATGAGCACGACTTTGATGCGCTCGCGCTCGGCGGCAATCTTCGCCGCGATCTGCGCCAGGCGCGATTCGTGCAGGGCCTCGGCGACCAGGGAGATTTCCGGCAGGCGCCCGGCGGCAATCGCGTCGTTGAGGGCCCCAGCGCTGCGGATGCCTAACCGGTCGAGCCAGCGCCCGGCTTCCTCGAAGACCTCAAAGAGTTGAGGGTAGGGCGTGACTGGAGGCAGTTCGTCCGGGCGGTCCTGATGCGGAAACTGGAGCATGAAGCCCGGCGGGAAGGCGTGCAGGGCAAAGTAGCGCAGGTAACCGGCGGACGGGACCATGTAGCCCTGCAGGTAATCGCGGCGCCCGCGCAGCGAGTACAACACCAGCCAGTCCTTCTTGCGGTGGGCCAGCAGGCGGACCTTGTCCTCCTCGCGCCGCGCGCGGAAGATCTCGACCGCTTCGCTCAGCGGCGCCTGTGTCTTGGCGAGCGGCTCATCCTGCGCGACGATCTCGCGCATCCGCACTTCGATCGACTGCAGTTCGACTTGCGTAAATGGCTCACGCCCCCGCACCTCGCAGTAGTAACTACCCGTGTTTACGGCGGAATGCTGGACGAAGACTTCGGCCTCGGGGAAGACCTCGGCGGCGGCAGTGACGAGGAGGAAGACGAGCGAGCGGCGGTAGATGCGCGTGCCGTCGGTGCTGGCCGCCGTCACCGGGACGACGTCCGCGTCGCCGTTGAGCGGAGTCGCCAGTTCGCGCAGTTTGCCGTTGACGACCGCCGCGACGATCAGCGGCGTCCCGGTCGGGTTCGCCGCGCACATGATCTCCTCGAGCCGCGCGCCGGGCGGGGCCTCAAAGATGCGCCCGTCGGGGAAGCGAGCCTGGAAGCGATTCCGAGGCTGGCCAGGGGTGATGTGGTGAGGCACTGGCTTTACACCAGCCGCCAGTTGGGCAGCACGTCCATATCCAGCGCATCGCGCTGGCCGGCCAGGTAGCGGAAGTTGGCCGCGGCGGCGATCATGGCGGCGTTGTCGGTGCACAGGATGAGCGGGGGGACGCGCACGGGGACGGCGGCCCGGCGCGCGAACTCGGCTTTGAGAGTCTTATTCGCGCTGACGCCCCCGGCCACAAAAATCTCCGTGACGCCAAAGCGTTCGGCGGCGGCGATGGTCTTGCCCACCAGCACGTCCACGAGCGCTGCTTGAAAACTTGCGGCGAGGTGCGGCACGTGCTCGACGTCGAGCGGCGTTTCGTCCGGCCTCAACGCCGCGCCCGGCTTCTGTTTTTTCACTTCATACAGCACGGCCGTCTTCAGCCCGCTGAAGGAAAAATCCCACGCGCCCTCGAGCCAGGCCCTGGGGAACTTGAACGCGGTCGGGTCGCCTTCGAGCGCGGCCTTTTCCAGGCTTGGCCCGCCGGGGTAGGGCAGCCCCAGCAGCCGCGCTACTTTGTCGAACGCTTCGCCCGCGGCGTCGTCCAGCGTGCCGCCCAATCGCTGGTACTGGCAGTGACCGGTCATCAGGATCAGCTCAGTGTGCCCGCCGGAGACGATGAGGACGAGCACGGGAAACCGGACAGGAGGGGTGTTCTCGACGAGCCACAAGGAATAGACGTGCCCTTCGAGATGGTTGACGCCGACGAGCGGCAGGCCGCGTCCGAGCGCGAGGCCTTTGGCCACGTTCACGCCGACGACGAGCGCCCCCGGCAGCCCGGGGCCGCGCGTGACGGCGATGGCGTCGAGATCGCCGAGGCCGAGATGCGCTTCGTTCAGCGCCTGCTGGACGACCGGGTAGATCACCTCGATGTGCATGCGCGAGGCGACCTCGGGGAACACGCCGCCATATTGGGCGTGCCGGGCGGCCTGCGAGGCGATGATGTTCGAGAGAATCGTCGTCCCCTCGACCACGACGGCGGCGGCGGTTTCGTCACAGGAAGTTTCGAGGGCGAGAATGCGGGGCATGGTGAACTGCAAATCCCAAAGGCCAAATCCCAATTACTTGCGCCTGGCCTTCTTCGTCTGGGATTTACTCCCTTCTTTCACCTCGCGGACTTTCAACACCAGGTCCTTGGGGTAATTCGCCAGCGTCTCGAATTTCAACGTCTGCGGGTTGAGCCAGATCGCGTCTTCGAGCCGGACGCCGAAGCCTTTCTCCGGGTAGTACAGGCCCGGCTCAATGGTGAGGACGACGCCGGGATCGAGGCGGCCGTCGTTGCCTTCGACATCCCGCGTGGAAGGGGACTCGTGAACCTGGAGGCCGATGCCGTGCCCGAGCGAGTGGACGTAACCGCTCGTCGTTCCGTAGGTCGCTTGAATGGTTAGATGACCGCGCTGCTCGAAGAAATCACAGGTCAGTTTCTGATAGTTGCGGCACAGTTCGCCGGGTCGGAGGGCCTTCGTCACCATCTTGAACGCGCCCAGCACGTCCTCGTAGGCTTGCTCCACTTCGGGCGGGGCGTATCCCAGACACCAGGTGCGAGTGAAGTCGAAGAAGTAGCCGCCTCCGGCCTCCTGGGGGAAGATGTCGTAGACGATGGTCTGGCCGAGCGCAATCGGGTCGCGGTCTTCGCCGCGCGAGTGCGGCACGCCCGCATCGCGCCCGATGGCGAAGATCACTTCGGTGTCCACGACGTTTTCCTGCATGTGCAGCTCGCGGATGCGGCGCTTGACGTCGCCCACCGTCAGGCGCGCGCCGTCTTTCCTGACCAGATAGCCGTTCCTGGCTTTGTGCGAGGTGAGAAATTCCTGCGTCCCGGCGACGATGTTCATCGCCTTCCTGCCCACCGCGCGGATACGTTTGATCTCTTCGGCGTCCTTGGTCGCGGCGGCGAGACTGAAGATGCTCTCGCCGAACTCGCCTACCATGTGGACGCCAGTGTTGAGTTCGCTAATGGCGGTGAGCAGTTGCAGGGCGGCGCCCTGGTCGCGGTTGCCGAAGGCGACCACGTTGCCTTCCACCACGCCGGCCTCTTTGAGGACCATCCCGTACAGCCGGGCAAAGGCG
>DAOTXG010000201.1:0-2739 GCA_034435515.1 Anaerolineales bacterium | reverse complement strand
GAGTTCTTCGTGGGCATCATTCAAGCCTACGTGTTTGCCATGCTCGCGCTCACCTTCATGAGCCAGGCCATCGTCCATCACGGCGGCGAGCCTCACGCGGCCGAGGGCGCACACTAATTTAGCCTGGACGGGCAGGGCGCTTGTCCCCCGATGTGGGGGAGGTCCTTGCCCGGTTCACGGGCAACCGCCAGGGTTGCCCCAACACTGGAACGACGGACTCATTTGGACTTATCCTCTAAGGAGACACAGACAATGGACCAAGCAGCAGCGGAAGCTCTCGTCATCGGCCTCAAGTACGTCGGCGCCGGCCTGGCCGCCATGGGCGTGCTGGGCGGCGGCATCGGCATCGGTATCGTCGCCGGCGGCGCCGTGGAGGCCATGGGCCGCAACCCGGACGCCACGCCGACCATCCAGACCAACATGATCCTGGGCCTGGCCTTCTCCGAGGCCACGGCCATCTATGCTCTGGCGGTCGCGCTCATCATCCTGTTCGCCGCCTGAGTTGGGCGGCAGACCCTAAAGGTCTTCAAGACCTTTAGGGTCTCGAACAAAGGAGATACACATGGAAAAGTTAGGCGTTAATCTAGGCTTCTTCCTCGTCCAGCTCTTCAACTTTCTCATCCTCGCCATCGTCTTGAAGGTCTGGGCGTTCGACCCAATCGTCAAGATGCTGAACCAGCGCAAGCACAAGATTGCGCAGGGCCTGGAAGACGCGCGCGTCGCCGCCGAGGCGCGGGCCAACGCGGAAAAAGAGGCGCAGAAGATCACCGCCGCCGCGCAGGCCGAAGCGGCCCGGATCGTGAGCGAGGCCTCGGGCCGCGCCGAGAAAGCGGCGAAAGACGTGACCGCTGCCGCCGACGAGGAGCGCAAGCGCATCCTCCAGAACGCGGTGGAGGAAGCAGCCCTCGAGCGCAATAAGATCCTGGCCGACCTGCGCGGGCAGGTCGCCGCTCTCGCCATCGCCGCCGCCAACAAGCTCCTCGGCGAGGCCCTCGACGAGAAGCGCCAGCACGCGCTGATCGAAGAGTTCTTCAGCGGCGTGAAGGCCGGCCGGGTCGTCGTCCTCGAAGGCGAAAGCCTGGGCGGCGCGGGCGCCGCCGCAGTGACCAGCGCCCTCCCGCTCACCGCCGCCGAGCAGGAGACGGTGAAGAAGGACATCGCCGGGAAACTGGGCGCGTCGGCCTCGGTCGTGTTCAAGGTAAATCCGAACATCCTGGGGGGGCTGATCGTCCGGGTGGGCGACAAAATCCTCGACGGCTCGGTCGCAGGGCAGCTCGAAGGCCTGCGCGCCAGCCTGCACTAAACGCGCACTGGTTTGGGCGGCAAAGATGCCGCCCAAATTGTTTAACGCGGAAATAAGGTTTTTGCCGCGAATGACGCGAATTTGCGCGAATTCTGCGTAAGGTTGCCAGGCAAAGACCGACGCGGTTTCCAAAAACCGCGTCGGTCTGCCTGCGCGCTGACATGTTTTGCATGCACCTGCCCCTTTCACGCTGGTGATTGCACACAAATTAGGCTCGCGGCGGATTTGCACACCCTTCGGGTAGCGCCGCCGGACGCTTCGCGCAAATCCGGCGGGAGCAAGAGATGTGAATAATCACCAGTTTCACGCGCTTGCCGTCAGCCAGTGATAAGCGGTAAAATACACACTATGAGCACATTGCCCGCCGAGCCGACCACACGCTGGACCATCGCCGATGTCGAACTGCTGGATCAGGAAGAGGGGAAGCGGTACGAGATCGTCGAAGGAGAATTGTTCGTGTCCACTCAACCCCACTGGTATCACCAGCAGACCTGCGGACGAACATTCGCGGCGCTCGATAGCTGGTCTGTCGAAAGCGGCTCAGGTGAAACCTCGCAAGCGCCCGGAGTGATCTTCGACGACGAGAATGCTGTTGCGCCAGACGTGGTTTGGGTCAGCAAGGAGCGCCTGCCCGCTGCGCTAACCCAGGACGGCAAGCTCTACGATGCTCCGGACTTGGTCGTCGAGGTCCTGTCGCCCGGCGCGCGGAATGCCCGCCGTGACCGCGAAGCCAAGCTGCGCCTGTATTCGACGCGCGGCGTGCGCGAATATTGGATTGTGGACTGGCAGGCGCGCAGCCTGCAAATCTACCGCCGCCAGGCGGCCGCGCTCAAACTGGTCGCCACGCTCCTCCCCGAAGACGAATTGACCTCGCCGCTCCTGCCCGGCTTCAAAGTCAAAGTGGCCCGGCTGCTGCCGGGATAGCGCCGGCAGGCCGCGCCTCAAAGCCCCGGTCATCACGCCGGGGTTTTTGTTTGGGGTTTGGCCTTTGGGATGGTTCCGCGTTCGCGTTGCTCACCACAGGCTTGGGATTTTTATGCGCCTCTCGACTCTCCTGGCCGCCCTCCCGAACATCTCGGCCCGCCTGGGCGGGCAGGCGCAAGGCCTGCCCCTACCGGACATCTCGGCCCACGGGGGCGAGACCGACCCGGACATCACCCTCGTCACCGCCGATTCCCGCCAGGTCATCCCGGGCGCGCTTTTCGTCGCCTGCCGCGGGGACAACGTGGACGGCCATCGTTTCATTCCGCAGGCGGTTGAAAAAGGCGCGGTCGCCATAGTCGCCGAACGCCCCCCCCACTCCCCTGCCTCTCCCCCGTCCACGACGGGGGAGAGGGGCGAAGGGGTGAGGGGGATAATTGTCCCCGACTCACGTGAATCCCTCGCTTACCTCTCCGCCGCCTGGCACGGCTTTCCCGCGCGGAAACTGGTGATGA
>DAOTXG010000200.1:0-11027 GCA_034435515.1 Anaerolineales bacterium | reverse complement strand
CGCCGGCGCACGGCCCCATGATGGCGGAGATTTGCGGGATGACGCCTGAGGCGAGCGTGTTCCGCAAAAAAATGTCCGCGTAACCGCCGAGGGACACCACGCCTTCTTGAATCCGCGCCCCTCCGGAATCGTTCAAGCCAATCACCGGCGCGCCCGACTTCATCGCCATGTCCATGATCTTGCAAATTTTCGCGGCGTGCACCTCCCCCAGCGACCCGCCGAACACCGTGAAATCCTGCGAGAACACGTAGACCAGCCGCCCGTTGATCGTGCCCCAACCGGTGACGACCGAGTCGGCGAGGAACTTCTTCTCGTCCAGCCCGAAGTCGTGCGTGCGGTGGGTGATGAACTGATCGAGTTCGCGGAACGAGCCTTTGTCCAGCAGCAGGTCGAGCCGCTCGCGGGCCGTCAGACGGCCGCTGGCGTGCTGGCGGTCAATGCGCTCGGGCCCCCCTCCCTGCTTGGCCTCTTCCCGGAGTTGACGAAGCCTGGCGATGTTGGGATCCAAGGTCATGGGGAAAGTTCCTGTTGACAGTAGGATGAAAAGTGTGTTAAAGTAAGATGAGCAACGATGGAAAGTAAACCCGGGATCGCGCAGGACGGCTGGCTACAGCGGTTCACTCAGTTCATCGAGTAAAATGCTCCCCCGGTATTTCTATCGTTTTGCTTTTTGTATTACAGCCTTCCACTTCACAGTCCAGCCTGATACCACTTGCGCCTCCAACAAATCCATCCAGTTCCCCCGACGCATAAGTCGCTGAAACACGGCGCCAGCGACAAAATCAGCCAACTGAATGCGCCGATCTTTCTGACTGTCCAGATGCTTTGGAGTGGCTGCCAGGGGTATGGCTTGCGTCACAATCTCGTTCAAATGCGCCTCTCGCGCTGGATTATCGAAACGGCGATCAAAGCAAACTTGCAGAGACGGGTAATACGCCTGACACTCGCGCAGCAACTCGATTGCCATCAGCCCGTAATTCTCCGGCGTATCCTCAATGCTATTGTTCTCCTTGTCAACTCCCAGCCAGAAGATGGACACGGCGTGCTGGCTGAGGTCTGCCAGCACACGCTGCCGCAATCCATCGGGAGCATTCACCCATTTAGTTTCGCGGCCACGCAGTTTCTTGAGTTCGCTCCGCTTTTGCTTTCGCCGCGCCCGCGGAATGATGAATTGCAAGGCGTGAGGGTGTTGGGCCACAATGGCGGCCAGGATGACCCAGCGGTCGCGCGGGTCAGGCAAATTGCCTGCTTCGTCAACAAAGGCCGTCGCCGGTTCCATGCCCCAGCCTCTCCGGTTGGCAGCTATTCTGGAGACGGAGGGCTGATGCGCTACTCCAGCTCCTCCATCGTTCGCAAGAAGGCTCGCTCCAGGTCAACGCCGTAATCTGCGCTAACACCAGGACCGATTCCAGTTCGGCCTAGCGCTGACGCACTTCCATGGCGCGCCGGAGCAGATCGCGCATTTCCATTACGCCGAGAAACTCCTGCGCGCCGCGCGCCGGAGCAGAATGCCCCACACCAGCGCCAGGCTGATCACACTCGTCCCCAACGCCCAGGGAATCGTGACGCGTGCAAAGTCGGAGGGGTTGAAAATCAAGCGGTCAAGCCAGCCCTGCGCTACGTACAGATTGAAGGCTGCTAACGTTCCGACGCGCCCCCAGTGTTTGAGCCGCCACAAGCCGATCCCCATCACCACGAAGACCGCCGCCCAAACGCCATCCGAGACGATCAAATAAGCCGGCGGAACGCCGAGCGGCAGGCTGCGCAGAAAGGCATAGCGCTGGAAACCGCTCACCGCGCCCAGCAGATTGAACCCTGCTAAACAAAACACCGCGAGGGCCAGGAGCGTTACGGAAAAGGGCCGGGGCAAAAGGCAGTTCCAGTTCCCGCAGTTCCCGCAGTTCCGTCAGTTCCCGGAATTCAAGGAACTCAGGGAACTAAAGGAACTTGGGGAACTAAAGGAACTCATAGGCTTAACACTATCTTCCCCATCACCTCGCTCCGCTCCAACTTCTCGTGCGCGGCGCGAATGTCGCTCAGCGGGAAGGTCGAGTCGATCACCGGCCTCAGTTTCCCGGCGAACACCAGGCTCATGACGGTCGCGAACTCGGCGCGGGTGCTCATCGTCGAGCCAATCAGGCTCAGGTGCTTGCCGAACAGGTAGCGGTTGTCCAACTCAAACTTCGGCCCGGCGGTGTTGCCGACAGTGAGGAGGCGCCCGCCCTTGCGCGCGCAGCGCAGGCTGGTCATCATCGTCGCCGCACCGACATTGTCTACCACCACATCCACGCCGCGCCTGTTGGTCAGTTGGTAAACTTTCTTGCCCCAATCTTCTTTAGAGCGGTCAATCAAGACGTCCGCGCCCAACGCCTGGGCCAGCGCCAGTTTCTTCTCGTCCGAACCGACGACGTACACCATGCACCCGGCGAGTTTGGCGATTTGAACCGCCGCCGTGTTCACGCCGCCCCCTGCCCCGACGATGAGCACCGTCTCGCCCGCCCGGATCTGCCCCCGCGTGACGAGCGAATGCCAGGCAGTCTGGAAGACGAGCGCAGCGGCGGCGGCTTTTTCGAACGAGAAGTCCGCCGGCAGGCGGACCAGTTGCCGGGCGGGTACGGCGAAGAGTTCTGCGTTCGTGCCGTCAATCGTCTCGCCGATGAGATGCCAGTCACGGCACAGGTTGTCTTGCCCGGCGACGCAGAACTCGCACACGCCGCAGCCGAGGTTGGTGTTAATCACCACCCGGTCGCCGGGCTGAAAGCCGACCACCCCGCTGGCCGCCTCGATCACCACACCTGCGCCGTCAGAGCCGAGGATGTGCGGCAATGCCAGCTTCAGGCCGGGCCAGCCGTCGCGCACCCACTTATCCACGCGGTTCAGCGCGGCGGCTCTGATCTGCACCAAAACCTCGCCCGGCCTCAAGTCCGGTTCGGGCCGGTCGCCGTACTCCATCACCTCCGGCCCGCCGTGTCGAGAGAAGAAAGCGGCTTTCATTGGCCTCCTATGCAGAGAATAAATTCCGGGGGCGTATTTTCAACTCCAGCCTTATCGAAAACCCAGGGTCACGGCGTTTGAGCGAACGGATAAGGAGACGCTTCCACGGGCGGCGGGCTGGGCAGAGGCAGCGGCCCCGGCGCAGATTGGGACAGGTCGACGAGTGCGCCGTGAAACGCAAGCTCCCGCACATGAATCTCGGCCGTCTCTCCAGAGAGATTATGCTTGATCTCCAGCCGGATTTTAGCCACTGCCTCAGGCCCCTGGTCGAACCGCATCTCGACATGCGGATCGGGGGGGAGCTGACGATAATCCTGGGCATAAGTTACCGGATTGTCCGCGCCGGGCGCGTAGAAATTGAGCGTCAGCGTAAAGTCGTCCATCGAGCCGAAATCGGCGGCCAGGCTGTCAATCGCGAGCGGCTGAGGGAAAGTGAACTCGAAAACCAGTGGGTTGGCCTCCAGCCCCCGCACAAGCGTGAAGGTATCGCCGTCAAACAGATGGCTGGGTTGTCCGGCGCCCAGCGGCGAGTAGCTGACCTGCCAGACCTGGCCGTTCACTTCCACCTCACCCGCTATCGGACGGCGTCGCGCCTCACGTTCTGCACGGAGGAGGTCGTCTACGTTGTCGGCGTAAGCCGCGCGAACGAAATAAAAGCCGGGCGAACCATCGGGATAATTCAAGAGCCTTTCGACGGTGAGCGACTTGAACTTTGGGTCCGTTTGCACGCGTTCGTATTCCGCGGGGAGCATGACCAGAATAGTATTGGGGCTTAAGTCGCGCTTCTCAAAGGTGTAATAGTTCACATCCGCCAGGCTCACCCGCTTTTGTTGCTCAGGCGTCAAGAAGAACTGCACAAAATTGTCGGTGCCATTGGCCCAGGAAGGAGAAACGGTTATTCGCGTCTCCGGCTCACGGCTCAGAATCTCAGGAATCGCCTCCGCGAACAGCTGGCGCGCGCCATATTGCATCCCATACAGGGTATAGTCGCGGAACCAGAGCGGGCCGTTGACGAGCACGTCGCGCAACATATACCCATTGACAGCGCCCAACACGCCAAACAGCCCGACTGCCAGGGTCCGATAGGATAACAGCGGCAGCGGCCTCCGTTCCAGCCAGTCGAGCGCGGAGGATAGGCCCAGCCCGGTCAGGACGGCGGCGGGAACCACCAACCACAACATGCGCAATACAGTGGCAGCCGCCAGGGCGCTGCCGACCGGCGTTACCAAGACCGCGACCAACATCGTCCGGTGGGCGGGCGAGCGCCAGTTCCGTACAGCCTGAATGAGGCCGATGAGCGCGAATGGCAAAGCCGGCAGCCCCAGGTGACCATAGCCCTGCATGATGTGGCGGATCAGGTCGTTGGTGTGCGGCAAGTACCAGTAGGCCGGATTAAGGCCGGAGAAGTACTCACGGACGAAGGTCAGCATCTTGTCCGAGAAGGGCAAGGACTTGAGCCAGTAAGACTCGCGCTGCCGTAGTTGTTCCATAAAAACGCTCGGATGCGCCAATGAGAACCGCCAGTAGGGCAAGCTCAAAACCAGGGCCAGCGCCGCCCCCCGCATCACCATCTGCCGGTTTTGCCAGTGGTAAGGCCAATCAACCACCGCTAAGATTACCGCCGACGTCAAAATCAGGGCCTGGCCCAGGCCATGGGTGTAGAACACGCACGCGCCTAAAACCACCGCGCCATATAACGCGCGCGGCGAGAGATAGCGATAGCGTAAGTAGAAGTACAAGAACCCGGCATAAAAAGCGGCCAATTCAGCATATTCAAACGCCGTGCGGGAATGAAGAAACCAGGTCGGGGTGATGGAGAGGAACAAGGTCGCGCTCCACCAGTAGCGCGCCTTGAAGAAATCGCGCAGGATAGCCCCCACCGCCCAGGCGGCCAACAAGGTGACGGCTACCGAAACCGCTCGGGTGACGAATACGGACTTGCCGAAAAGCAAATAGGGCAGGACCTGCAAGTACACGCTGATGCCGTTCAAGTTAAAAGTGGTGCCCACGTAGAAGTAAGTCGGGAGGAACTCGCCCTCGTAATTGCGAAATCCCCTTTCCCAAAAATCCGCGGCCAGATTCGTATGCACCGCTTCGTCGGTGAAGAAATAGATCGGAAAGCGATCCAATCCCCACAGGCGGGTGATGAGATAGACCGCCAGGGAGGCCGCAAATAACGTGTTGGCTAGACTTAGGGGCGAGGCCGACAGCCGCGCCCACCAAGTTCGCCCTGGCACAACCCAGGTGCGGCGGACGGCCGGCTTCATGGCGACCGGCGGCGCTTCGGCCAGTGCTTCGACCAAAACACGCACTCGCGCACCGGGCGCCAGATCCACGGCAATCTTCACTTTTGTCCCGCTATCGTCCGTCACCTGTACTTGCGGCGTGGATGAAGCAAAAGCGACGGACGCGGAGGGCGTCGGGGCTGGCCTGGGCGGGTGAGCCACAGCACGGGCCGGCGAGGGGGTCAACCAACTGGGGAGAGTAGGCTTTTCCAGGGGCCACACGTCTCCCCAGTCGGCCGGTTTCAGCCGTTCTTCAGCCGGCAGGTTTACTCCTCGTCGCCGCATCCAGATGAACCCCAGAACAAACACCATCACGCCGCCAAGCGTGAGCGCCCAGGGCCAGGCTGAGGGAAGTTCAGTCGCGGCTGGAGGAGGCATAGGATTGGGCGCCGGAACCTGATAAATCTGGTACAGCGGTTGACCGGCTTTGTCTACCTCGCGAGCGGCGTAACCGTCGGGGAAAGACGCCCGCACGGCCTGGAAA
This sequence comes from Anaerolineales bacterium, assembly GCA_034435515.1. Lineage (GTDB taxonomy): Bacteria > Chloroflexota > Anaerolineae > Anaerolineales > UBA6663 > DATDRS01. Next base: position 5,264 of record DAOTXG010000200.1, on the reverse strand, counting down.
TCTTGCTCGTGGCCGTTCAAGAAGACAAAGATTAAGCGGTCCGCAGGCAGGGGCGGATTCCCAGAATCCCCCCAGGGCAAGTTATAATCAACGCCCTGGATGTCGGGGACCAGATATTGCAGGCTTGGGATCGAGTAATACCCCATAATCGGCGCGCCAAAAAAGATTACGCGCCAATCGCCCGTCTGGCGGCGGAGATAATTCGCCAGACGATTGGCCACCAGGTCCCCATAGCCTTCAAAGCCGTATTGGCTGGGAAAACCACTGTTCGGCGTGTATTCCAGAAAATAAAATCGCGCGTCGTCCAGGCCGATAGCGAGCGCAGCCACGAGCGTCGCCCCCCCCAACCAGCGTGACCACTGAGGCCGACTGAACTTGAACAACACCGACAGGCCCTGCGCCAGGCCAAACGCCGCAATCAGCGCGGCGACTGGAGTTCCGGCCACATACCGTTGAGAAGCCGGCGTGCTCTCACTCCAACCGCCAATAAAGCCGAAGGCCAGCACCCAGAGCGCCAACAACCAGAAGCGCAAATCGTGCGGCCGCAAGGCAAGCCAGAAGATACCCAGAGTGAACAAAAGTGTGGAGGGCCCACGCAAGATACCGCTGTCCGGCCGATAAAACATGGACTGCAATGGAGCGCCGAAAAAAGCACGCAAACCCATAACCACCTGCTGGAACAGAACCATCCAGGCCGGTTGACCGGTTTCACTCATGCGGTATTCCAGGCCAAACCGGAAAAAGGATACCCCCCGAAAGATTCCGAAGAAGGTATCGGGGCGCAAATAATAGTAATACACGAGGGGCAAAACGACGACGAGGCCGGTCAAGACCAAACAGGCGATGTCGGGTAAGGCGCGCAGGAATCGAGGCCGGTCTAACACGGCCGCCATACCCAGCCAGACGCCAATCAACACGGCCAGGACGCGTGTAGACGGATAGAAGTATTGTGAGAGGCCCAGAAACAAGCCAGCCAGCACATATCCGGCGCGTTGTTGGCGCTGCCAACCATACCAGAACAGACCCAGCGTGATGACGTAACCCAAGCCGTCCCAGATGTTGTTCAGGGCAATCCGGCTAAAGTGAATATGGTGATGCAAAAAGGCCAGCAAAAGCCCCGCGGCCAGGCCAACTCGATGATTGAACATTTGCCGCCCGAGTAAATATAGGCCCCCGACAGTGAGCGACCCAATTAAAGCCGAAGAAAGGCGGACCCCCTCAATGGTTACCCCCATCACACGCATAAACAAGGACTGGAGAAAGAAGTACATGGCCGGGAAACCCCGCCAGCTCGCGCCAAAAATATTGGTGTCTACACCGTCCAAAAACAGCCTGGCGTAAATGGAGGCCGCGCCTTCATCGCCCGTAAAACTGACAGGAATAGTAATTGTGCTAAATCCGCGCAACGTGAACGCCAGCACCGACAAACCGAGCGCCCAGAGCGCCGTCTCCCAACGCAAGAGGATGCGCTCCGGGGCGGGCCGCCAGAGACCGACGACAACGCCTCCTATTCCGAGCAACCACGCCAAACCCGCTGTCGCCAGGCTAAAAACCTGAGAGTTATGGTAGGCAGCCATGCCCGCTGCCGTCAGCGTGAAAAGGAAACCAAACACCAGGCAGGCAGCCTGACCCGGTTGGACGCCCAACCACGCCCCGATCCTGTTCAGGGCTTGAGGTATCGGCGCCAGCAGGTTATCCCGTTGAGCCGCGCCGAGCAAAAACGCCGCCGCACCCAGCATGAGCAAAAGGCCGTGGATTCCGCTCAAGAAGTCACGGGGCACAACCACTTGCGCTCGCCAATTGAACACAGCCAGGAGTCCCCCCGCGACAATCAAAACCAGGTAGGGTGGGACATATTGCACGCCCCCCAGAGAAGGCAAGGGCGCAGGTTGAGCCGCAAAGAGCGCGATACGATCAAGATCATCTCGCAACCCGCTTGATGCAGCAGTAGGTTCGGCGTTTGAATGAGCAGGTATCCGGATGTCAGCGGGCATAGTCTGACAATGGGCGCAAGCGAGGCGCGAGGCAGAGGTCAGCTCAGTCGTCCAGGGCCTCGATAGTCACCTGAACGCGCGCGCCCGGCTTCAGGTCAAAAGAAATCTCCAGATGTGAGACCTGCGGCGAAAGTTTTTCAACAGCCTCTGTCGCCGGCCTGTCCACGTCATGATTGGTTGCAGGCGATTCCGCCTCAGGCGCTGACTGGAGAGAGGCGACGGAACCGGATGAGTCAAAGATGAAGCTAACTTGGCGGCTGTCTGACAGCGCTGAAGAAGACGGCGAGGGGACTGAATCGGCTGCCTGAGGTGGAGGTGATTCAATTGGAGGCGAGTCAACCGAGGGGGACGGCGGAGCGGCGAGGGGCGGAGTTTCTGCGAGCACAGGCGCCGCCACAGGCGACGAGCCAGCGCCGGGCGGCGTGAGCGGCTGCGACAGAACCGGCGCGGTTTCCCCGCGGCGGCCTCGCACATAGCCGGGCAGCTGCTTGAGGACGTCAAGCAAACTGGCCGGCGGCCCGGCCTCGCCAGTTGTGACGCTGCCCTGCCGCCAATAGTCGCGCATCAACCGCACGACCCAGTAACCGGCGACCGATAGCAGAACCAGCCAGATTAGACCTTCCATATTCCTCCAGGAGGTTAGCGCAGCCCGAGTTCCTGCCGCGCAATCACCAGGCGCTGAATTTCGCTCGTCCCCTCGTAAATTTCGGTGATCTTCGCGTCGCGGAAGTAGCGCTCGACCGGCAGTTCTTTGGAGTAGCCCAGGCCGCCGTGAATTTGCACGGCCTGGTGGGCGCAGAACATCGCCGTCTCGGAGGCGAACAGCTTGGCCATGGAGGCCTTCAGCGTGTAGCGTTCGCCCGTCTCGTGGCTGCGCATCTTGGCCAGCGCGGCGTCGTAGATCAGCAGGCGCGAGGCCTCGAGGCGCGTTTTCATGTCGGCGATCTTGAACTGGATGCCCTGAAACTCGCCGATTTTGCTGCCGAAGGCCTCGCGCTGCCGGGCGTACTCGACGCTGGCTTCGTAGGCGGCCTCGGCGATCCCCAGCGCCTGCGCGGCGATGCCGATCCGCCCGGCGTCCAGCACTCCCATGGCGATCTTGAACCCCTCGCCCTCCTCGCCCAGCCGGTTCTCGACCGGGCAGTGGTAATTCTCGAAGACGATCTCGCTCGTGGCCGAGGCGCGAATGCCGAGCTTCGGCTCGGTCTTGCCGCGCGCAAAGCCAGGCCGGTCGGTCTCGACGAGAAAGGCCGTGATGCCTTTGTGCTTTTTTTCGGGCGCCGTCATCGTGAAGAGCAATATGTAGTCGGCTACCGGGGCGGATGTGACCCACGATTTCCGCCCGTTAATCAGGTAGGCCTCCCCCTCGCGCACCGCCCGCGATTTCATGCTCCCCGCGTCTGAACCGGACATCGGCTCGGTGAGCGAGTACGCGCCGATCTTCCGCCCCGAGGCCACCGGTTGGAGGAATTTCTGCTTCTGCGCCTCCGTTCCCCACCGGTAAATGGCATGACAGAAGAGAGAGTTATTGACCGACATAATGGCGCCATGCGCCGCGTCGGCCTTGCTGATCTCGACCATTGCCAGCACGTAGGCGATGGTGTCCAGCCCGGCCCCGCCATACTCTTCGGGGATTTCCAGGCCCATAAAACCCTGCGCGCCCATTTTCTTGATGGTCCCGACGGGAAACTCGCCGGTTTCGTCGTAATGCCCGGCGATGGGGACGATCTCATTTTGGGCGAAGTCCCGCGCCGCCTGGCGGATCATCTCGTGCTCGGGAGTAAGGGCCAGGCTCATGCCTGGGGAGGTCATTTCGGCTATCGCCATAAGGATATCCTCCTGCTATTCGCGGGGATTATAGCATGGGGAGGCCTGTTTATCGGAACGTCACTTTCCTGGATGAGCGGGGTTATATAGGACAGAAATTCACCCATCCCCTTTCACAGGAGACCTTCCATGGATACCAATGTTCTGGCCGGCCGATTGATGCGCGTTCTACGCTTCGACGCTTCCGTGTACCGCGAGGTCGCGGCGGACACAAATGCGATGAGTCAGGCGGCTATCGTGGTGATCGTCGCCGCCATCCTCAACGCCCTGGGCGTCTTGGGGCTGGGCGGACTGATTGTCGTCGTCAGCGCCATTGCCAGCCTCGTCGGCTTCGCCGTCTACACCGGTGTGGCAACCCTCATTAGCAAAAACCTGTTTCAAGGCAGGACCGACTTCAACGAGATGGGCCGTACGTTGGGCTTTGCCTATGCCTGGTATGGCCTGGGCATCCTGGGGCTGATCCCGCTCGGCGGAATCCTGGCCTTTCTCGGGTTGATTGCCGCCGCCGTCGCCGGCGTCATCGCGCTGCGGGAATCGTCGGAGTTTGACACTATGAAAGCGGTCATCACCGTGGTCATCTCGGCCATTATTGCCGGCGCGATCAACTTCTGCGCCACCGGGCCGTTGTTGGCGATGATCGGGTTGTCGGCTGCCGGTTAGTTGGATCTGCAGAGTCTGTGCGGTAATATAGACCGCGCGCTTCTCGGAGCGCGCGGTTTTTGTTTCGGGCGCGTTTTTTGCGCCTCCGGCCCGCGTCAGGTAAAATCACTAGTGTTCCGTCCACCTGATTAAGATGGACTCTGCTCCCGCCGGATTTGTAATCCGGCGGCGGATTGCAAATCCGCCGCGAGCCGAACTATCCATCCAAATCAACTTGACGGCCTACTAGAGGTGCGACGCACTCGCGCAGCGGATGAAGTGAGTGCCTTGCACCTCATAAGGAGTCGCTGTGGCAGACGAAATCACCCCTGAACTTTTCGCCCACCTGGTCGAGTTAGCCGCCCTCGAGCTGACGCCCGAAGAAGGCGAGTATCTTCGCAAGGAGTTGAACAGTCAACTCAAAGCCATCCACGAACTGGAGAAAATCCCGGTCCCGGACGACGTCCCCCCCGCCGCCCACGGCGTTGCTTTTCCACCAGCCATCCGCCCCACCCTGCGCGACGATCGCGAACGGCCTTCAGGCCAGTCCCCTGGGGACGTCCCCCGCCCGGCCGCCGAAGCCGAAAAGATACTCCAGCAAGCGCCGGAGACTGACGAGGGCTATTTCGTCGTGCCGGAGATTCCGCACACTGAACTAAGTTGAACAGAGTGTGTATTGCGTATTGCGTATTCCGTATTTTGTCTTCCTCCTTACGCAATACGTAATACGCAATACGTAATACGAATCCTTATGGAATTTTGCGACCTGCCCGCCCACGAACTCGTGGCCAGACTCAAAGCGCG
>DAOTXG010000199.1:0-12314 GCA_034435515.1 Anaerolineales bacterium | reverse complement strand
GGCTGTGCCCTTTGACCTTCACCGGATTTTTATCGAAGAAGGTTTTGATTTCATTGACGATATCATTTGGGTCAAACCGGAAGGGGCCGGTTGGGCCACGGGGCGCGGCCGCCGCTTTGCCGCGGATCGCAACCCTCTTCAGTACAAGGCCGTGCCCGTCACTGAATATATCTTAGTCTATCGTAAAAGAACGGATTTGTTGATTGACTGGCATATTCGCAATCATCCGGATCCCCAGCTTGTAGCTGAGTCCAAAATCGGGGATGACTATGAGCGCACGAATATCTGGCGTATTCAACCGGCCACAAACTCCAAGCATCCGGCCGCTTTCCCTTTAGAGTTAGCGGAAAAAGTTATCAAATATTATTCCTTCAAGGGAGATGTGGTGATGGACCCGTTTGCTGGCTCCGGCACGGTTGGGGCAGCCGCCGCTAAATTGGGACGGCGGTTCGTATTGTTCGACATCAGTCCCGATTATATAGACACTATTCGTGACTCAGTGGGCAGTTGGCTAGGCAGAGCGGCAGATGATATTTTATGTATTAACTGCGCGCCACCACCTCCTGCTCTCCAATTTTTTGATGCTAAAGAAACTTATCGAGCGCAGCTTCACCCCGTGCGCCGGTAGACTAAGCGGCGTTCCTTCACGGTGTGTCCGAGGCCGAGCGACAGTTGTGAGGGTGTTATTTCACCGTGAGGGAGATGTTTGGAGGGCTTGTAGTTGGTAATCAGCACTTCCTGGTTGAGTACGCGCGAATTGTCATTCTTTTTCACCTTCATGCCGGAGGCCGATTGAACTGAAATGATGTAATGCTTGGAGAATAGTTCGCGCATCTCAGGGATGTCGTAAGACGACAAAATCCATTTGCATTGGGTCTTGCTCAGCCGTTCAGCCAGCGCGTGGTGAGACTCCCAATCGCGCATATTGTGAGCGTAGTTGCAGCCGTTGCCTGGGTAAGGCGGATCAAGATACATGACCGTGCCAGGTCGGTCATAGCGGTTGATGCACTCTCGCCAATCCAGGTTTTCGATCAGAACAGTGCGGAGACGGTTGTGGACGGGTCGCAGGCGCTCTTGCAATGTTTCCAGCGCCCCGATGAGTCGGTTGCCATGCCCGCCGTCGGTGATGCTGGTCTGAAAACGCGGGTAGTTGAGTTCGCCGCCCCAACCCGCCATGATCAGGTAGTAAAAGCGGTGCGCGCGCTGAATGTCGGTCAGTTTGGAAGGTTCTAGATTGGCGAGGCGCTCAAACTCGGCCCGCGACACCAGTTCCCACTCAAACGATGCGATGAGTTCTTCAGGTTTCTCTTTGACGACGCGAAAGAACGTGACGAGCTCCTGATCCAGGTCGTTGATGACTTCAACCTCGCTGAGCGGCTTGCCGAATAATACCCAGGCCGCCCCGCAGAATGGCTCGACGTAGCAGGTATGCTCGGGCAACAGGTCAATAATGGGTTTCCGCAGGCGCGATTTACCGCCGACCCATTTGAAGGGGCTGTTGAGCATTTGATAGTTGCTGTTCTTACTGTTTTTAGGTGCCATAGCCGCTATTGTGTCTCTACTAGAGACATTATACCAAATTGCTTCAAGGTTGTCAACTGCCATGCCGCGCGAGCCAAGTATACAACGCTTCGGAGAGAAGTTGCGTGCTTTGCGCGTAAGTCGTGGTCTGACTTTGAAAGAACTGGCTCTAAAACTTGGCTACAGCGCGCACGGGTACATCAGCGAATTGGAAACTGGCAGCAAGATGCCGACTGTAGAATTCGTGCTTAAGGTCGCCACCTTGTTCGACATTACAACCGACCAATTGCTCAAAGACGACCTGGAACTTGATCTCTGATGGCGAAGCCTTGGACACCAACCACGCGCGAGGTTGAGAAATTGCGGCTTATTTTAAGTACGTATCAAGATGGTACGGGAATGCTCCAGCAGAGTGGAGGCATGACTTTACCGGGCTGGCGCGACTTCGAGCGAGCTGTTGCCCTGGCCTTTGGCGGTGAGGCGCAAGAGAGCAAAGCTATTTTTGATGTCTTGCTGCCCGCGGATAGGCCGGGCATCAAATATGGCTTGTCGTGCAAAATGCGGGGTGAATTGAACCGGATAGATCGGGATGGACGCGTTACATTGGAGTTATCCAACTCAGCCGGGAAGTTCTGGGACTATCTCAGTACCAAAGGGCTTCATCAGCGGAATTATAAAAAGCATCCACGCGAGGTCGGCATAGCGCTTATCGAACTGGTGGAAAGATGGCATCAAGAAGTCAGTTTGGAAGCAGGAGGCAATATAGACCTGTCGGGCAGTTATTTTTTGGCTCTCTCGTGGAACAAGGCAGACTGGTATCAATTACATCAATTTCCGCTTCGATTGCCTGACCCAAAACGTCTAAAGTGGTACTTCCCGGCTGCAATAAAACGGGGCAGAAGCACATTGGCCCGACGACTCAATGGTGATGATGCCTTTGGAACATTGTTTGAGTGGTATGGCGAATCTGGTGGACAGTTGAAATATTACCCATTTGCCAGCGCTGCAACATGGTCATCTGAACGTTTTCGATTGGAGCCATTGAAACGTGTCAAGCATGGCCTTATGGCCAAAGTAGCTGCCTACTTTCCCCGGCTTTGGAAAAGAGCATCGGACAAAGGAGATTGATATGCCCTTCTACCACCACCTCGGCCAAATCCCGCACAAGCGCCATACGCAGTTCCGTAAGCCGGACGGGACGCTGTACCGCGAGCAGGTGATCGGGACGAAAGGCTTTTCCGGCATCCAGTCCATCCTCTATCACTGCCACCAGCCGACGCAGATCACGCACGCCGAGAAACTGGGCAGCGCCGAAGTGAAGTACGCGGACTACGGGCCGCTGCGCCACCGGCTCTTCAAGAGTAGGGACGCGCCGGAGGGCGGCGACCCGGTGACGGCGCGGCGCGTGCTGTTGGGCAACGCTAACGTGACCATGTCCCTCGCCCGCCCGGCCGAGTCCATGACCTATCATTATCGCAACGGCGAGGCGCACGAGTTGTACTGGGTGCACACGGGCGCAGGCACGCTGTACTCGCAATACGGCGTGCTCGACTTCGGCCCCGGCGATTACCTCAACCTCCCCATCAGCACCACCTGGCGCATGGAACTCAAGGGCGCGGGACACCGGATGCTCGTCTTCGAGTCGGCGCACGACTTTGAGCCGCCGAAACGCTACCGCAACGAGTACGGGCAGTTCCTCGAGAACTCGCCCTACTGTGAACGCGACCTCCGCGCGCCCGACCGACTCGAAACCCACGACGAAATGGGCGATTTTGAAGTCCGGGTAAAAGCGCGCGGCGAGTTCCACCGCCACATCCTCGATCACCATCCGCTCGACGTGGTGGGCTGGGACGGCTTCCTGTATCCGTACGCCTTCAACATCTACGACTTCGAGCCGATCACCGGGCGCGTGCACCAGCCCCCGCCCGTGCACCAGACGTGGGAGGGCTGGAACTTCGTCATCTGCTCGTTCATGCCGCGCCTGTTCGATTATCACCCGCTGGCCATCCCGGCCCCTTACAACCACGCCAACGTCAACTCGGACGAAGTGCTGTACTATGCCGAGGGTAACTTCATGAGTCGCAAGGGCGTGGACCAGTTCGACATCAGCCTGCACCCCGGGGGCCTGCCGCACGGGCCGCACCCCGGCACGGTCGAGGCCAGCATCGGGAAGACGAAGACCGAGGAGGTGGCGGTGATGATGGACACCTTCCACCCTCTGCAAGTCACGCCGTTTGCGCTGGAGTACGAGGACGAGCGGTATGCGTATAGTTGGGTAGAACACGAATAGGGTGAGAGGAAAATCCCAAATCCCAAAGGTAAGGATCTGATGCGCTCAACGAAGATGATGCTGACGATGATTTTGGTCGGGGTGGGCCTGGCGGTAGTCGTCGGTCTGCTGGCTCGCTGGGCCTGGCAGACATGGCAATCGTCTCCCGCTTATCAGTTCTCGGAGGCTCGCCGCCGCTGGGAGGCCCGCCCGTTTCGCCGCTACCGGCTGGCGTTTGACGACGGGTTCACGCGGGGCGGCTATGCCCAGTGTCATCACGATGTGGAGGTGGTGGGCGAGAAGATCGTCCGTGACTTTGGCACGACCTGCCTGAGCAGCCACGTCACGCAGGTGCTCACCGTTGACGGCCTGTTCCAGAAATTCGAGCGTTACTTCGACCAGCGGGTTTGCAGCGCGAACGGCTGCTACTGCGAGGGCGTCTACGTGGTGAAGGCGACTTACGATCCGACCTGGGGATATCCCCGAACGATCACCACCGTGTTTCAACGCGACTGGGTGGACGATTTCCTCCACCGCAAACTGTGGGTTCAGGATTGTCTCCGCGTTGATCCGATGGTCGAGAAAATCACGGTGACGATGTTCACGCCGTTGCCGTAACGGGTATACAATACAGGCGGCCCCGGCAGCGTGAGGAGCGAATCACCCCAGCTGACGCGCTGCGTACGCCCATCGGCAGATTTGTTCTCCACATCCGCGCTGCTCCGGGGCCACTTCTGACTCTGACGCCCGACGGGAGGGTTTGCATGGCTCGCTTACGAGAAGTCATCATCAAGGACACACATCGCGGCCTGTGGTACGAAGACGGCGTGCTGAAGAAGGTGCTGGAAGCCGGGCGCTATCGTATCCCACGCCACATTGACCTCGGCTTCTATCGCACCCTGCGCGTCGAAGTGTCGCTGGTGGATATGCGCGAGCGCGACCTGACTATCAAGGGGCAGGAAATCCTCACCGCCGACAAGGTCGCCATCCGCGTCAACCTGCTGGTGCAGTTCCGCGTGATTGATCCGCGCGCCGCGCTCCACAAGGTGGAAAATTACGAGGACCGGCTGTACAGCGACGTCCAGCTGGCCGCGCGGCGGTCACTGGCGGCGATGGCCCTCGAGGACATCCTCACCAACCGCAACCGCCTGAGCGAGGAAATCCTGCGCGAGGTGAAGGAGGCCGCCAGCGGTTACGGCGTGGAAATTCTGCGCGCCGACGTGAAAGACCTGATCTTCCCCGGCAACCTGCAGGACGTGATGAACCGGGTGTTGACGGCCGAGCGGCTAGCGCAGGCCCAACTGGTGGACGCCCGCACCAAAGCCGAGACGCAGCGCATCGAGGCGCAGGCCCGCGCGGAAATTCGGAAGACGGAGGCCGAGTCGCAGGCCGAGGCGCAGCGCCTGGCGGCCCAGGCGGAGGCCGAGGCCCAGCGCATCGCCACCGAGGCGGAGATTGCGGCCTTGCGCGCGCGCGAGCAGGCCGCCGCCGCGTACAGCGCCCACCCGGCCCTCCTGCGCTTGCACGAACTAGAAACGCTGCGCGAACTGGCGCGCACAGCGAACGCGCGCATTTATATCAACTTCGACAAAGTGAAACCGGGGGAAGAGAAAGAGTGAGATCCCAAATCCTAAGCCCCGAATCCCCAAATCCAAAGACCTGCTGGGTTCCGCCGCTCTGACGCACTGGCGTGCGTCACTACGAACAACTAAGCCAAAATCCCAAGACCAGGCGGTTCGTATTGCGCCACGCCACTGGCGCGCAGCACTGACGGGCTTCACTACAAGCGACTGTTCGTAGTGCGCCACGCCAGTGGCGCGCAGCACTGACAGCCTTCACCCCAGCGACCCTAAGCCTGTTTTCCGCACAAGAAAATCGCTTTGTTTAGACGGCAGTCCCAAAGGGATGCTTCGCGATTGCATTGCCGTCCGGGCCAGCCGCAGTGCAACTGCGGCTGAAACTGCGGAAAACAGGCTAAACCAGGTTTTTGAGCCGGCGCGCGGCGCGCGCCATTTCGATGAACAGCAGGCCGAGCGGCGCCTGCTCCTCGGCGGTGATCATCAGCACGGCTTCGTGGCCCACCGAGGTCAGGACGATATGCCCCTCGTCGCCTTTGATGTAGATCTGATTCAACTCCCCGCTGCGCATGGCCCGCGCAATGCGCTCGCCCAGCAGCACCATCACCGCCGACATGGCCGAGACGTGCTCCGGCGAGACGTAGGTGGGCATGACCGACACCATCGTCACACCGCTGATGCGAGCCATGGCCACGGCTTTGATGTAGGGCGAAGACTTCACGATGTCGTCGAGGATGTCTTTGATGCGCGTTTCGGAAGAGGCGAGCATAACTTCCCTCCTTGAGCGGGCCACGCCGCCAATTTCAGGCCGGAAGAATCTGCGACAGGTCGGCGGTATGATTCACGATCAGATCGGCGCCGGCGCGCTCCAGTTCGGCGCGCTGGCCGAAGCCGCACAGCACGCCAATCGTCTGTGCCCCCGCCCGCTTTCCGGTGAGGACGTCCACCGTCGTGTCGCCGATCATCACGCAGTCTTCCGCCGCGAGGCTCAACGCCCGCGCGGCCCAGTGCACCGGGTCAGGATAGGGCTTGGTGTGCGGCGCGGTCTGGGCCGAGACAGCCAGTTGAAAGAAGCGACTCAGGTTGAGATGTTCCAGCATAATGCGGGTGGCGCGCTCCGGGCGGGCAGTGATCAAGGCGAGCGGGTAGCGCCGGGCGAGACGTTCCAGCAGCGTCTCGACTCCGGCCATGATCGCGTAGCGCCCGGCTTTGGGTTGGCCGCGCCGGTCGGCCAGCCAGTTCGTGAGCCGCACCAGCTCGTCGTCAACGCCAAACCAATCCGGCAGGGCCATAAGCGTGTTGACGGGCGACTCGGCGGTCATCACCGCCCAGCGCAGAAAAGGCGTCGGGTCGCGCCGGGGGAAGAGGAAACGCAGGGGCTGAACCCACCGCGCGGCCTGGCGGATGTACTCGTCGTCTGTGTCGGCGAGCGTGCCGTCCAGGTCGAAGAGGACGGCGCAGATGCGGGAGGAGTCAAAGGGCATAGGGAAGTGAGGAGGAAGGAAAGAAGAAAGGAGTAAGGAGTAAGGAGATGGTTTACCCTGTGTTCCTTCCTTCATTCATTATTTTTCAAAGTCTGGATATTGGCTCAGGACTGCCTCTATCGTCGCCTGATTCGGGGCCATGAGCCAGAGGGTACTCTGGTCGGCGGTGAAGAGGCAGTTGAGCATGTCGTCGGTCCAGCAGGTGCGATCCCCGGCGCGCTGTGCGCGGCTAAAACGGCGGCCGGCGTACTCGTCGAAGGCCTGCGCGAACTGGTCGGCGTCCTCGGCTGTGTCCCAGCGCCATTCAATGGCCAGGATGGTTTGCCTGGTCGCGCGATTGTAGTGCACCACGTAGCCGTCGCCGCCCCAGCCTTCGGCGGCCTCGTAAGCCGCGCGGGTGCCGAGGCGCGCCGCTCGTTTGTCGCCGTAGGCCAGAATTAGATAAGTGTACCACTCGCCCATCACGCCGGAATCAATTTGCTGCCAGCCCGCGCCGAGCGTGTCGGTGAGCGCCGGGCGGGCGACGACCAGCGGCCGGTCGCCGGCCTCGTAGCGTTCGGGGTGGAGGATCTGCTCGGTGGAGACGGGCGGATCGCGCCAGACCTCGTCCACGCGCGCCCAGCCGCCCTCGTCGTAGTAGCGGCGCACGAAATTCAGCCCGTGCTCGATGGGAAAGAAAAAGTCCTGCAGCAGGTAATCGGGCAGTTCACGGTAGATGGACACGTCAAACGAGTTCTCGATCTCGGCGTATTCGCGCCGCTGGGCGGGGGTGAGGGTGGTCTGGTATTGCTCGTCGAGCAGGTACGAGTCGCCTTCCAGCAGCGCCTGCACCGCCGCCGCTTTCTCCGAGTCGGTCTCCCAGCCCTCTTCGCTGAACCCCATCCGGCGCACGTCGTAATTCTGGTCCTGGAGGGCGTGGTTGTATTCGTGCGCGAAGGTCACCTGCTCGAAGGCGTTCAACTGGCCCGCCTGCGAGACGACCACCAGTTCTTTGGTGTCTGGGTCGTAAAAACCGAGGACGGATTCGGAATATAACCGGAGAAGCAGGTTGTAGAGGTCGAGATCAGGGTGGATGAGGCCGAGCGCGGCGAGCGTATGCCGGTCGTTCTCCCACTCTTCGGGCGTCATGTCTTCCTGGAAATCCTCCAGCGTCCGCTGGCGGACTTCGTCCACGCTGAGAAACTTGCGCTCGACGACGCCAGCGGGCTGGAGGCCGCGCAGCGTGATGACCTCGGCGGCGATGGCGTCCATCTGCGCGATTTGGGTGGGGCCGGGCGTCGGCGCGGGTTGTGGAGTCAAGGCAGGATCGCGCGTGGCGGTCGCGGTCTGCCGTCTGGCAAGGCCGTCCCTTGAGTAATAGGCCACCGCGCCGGCGCCGACGATCACGGCGAGAGCGCAGGCGCACAGGGCGATCAGTCCGATGCCGACGCCAATGAAGATGCCACGAGAGGACATGGGGGGGCCTTGTAAAACGTAAAGCGTAAAACGTAACAGGCAGAAATTCAGGGTGAGATTCAGGCCGGGTGATACATTTGCACCAGCGCTTTGTTGAGCACCATGATTTTGGCGGCGAGGGGCGCGAAGCGCGCGCCTGGCAGCTGGCAGGTGATTTCGGCGTTGGTGACGGCGACCAGCGCCCCGCCGACCACGCCGAAGAAGTTGCGCAGCGGCGTGTCGCCCGCCAGCATGAAGGTGGCGCGGATGAGATAAGGCCCGGCGTAGACGACGGCGGGCGCGGGGCGGTTGGGCATCTGTTGCGTCGCCGAGCGCATCCCCGGCTCGTCGCGCGGGATGAAGGCGATGAGCGAGGTTTTGGGGATAGTGATCTCGGCGGGCGCCGGGTTCACGACCGCGGCCTGCGCGCCGAGGGCCTGCACCTGGGCGCCAAGCAGCGTGACTGTTGCCTGGTTCGACATATTCAGGAAACCGGCGAGCGGCATATCCACCGGCTGGAGGTAACCGCTGGCGAGGTAATCGGCGGTGAGCGCCTGTGCGGCCCAACCAGAGGCCCGGGCAACAGGCTGGGCCTGTGGTTGGGCAGGCATGTGTGGTTTAGTCTGCGCGGGCGGCGGGGCGGAAGGTTTTTTGCCGAACATGGTCAGTGATCTCCGTGGGCAGATTCTTGTTTGCTTGACGCTGCCGACACCTGTCAGGTGTCGGCGCTATCTCACATTGTACTCTGAATTGAGAGGTGATAGGTTTTGAGAGGCCGGGATGGTACAATTTCAGCACTTTGAAGAGGTGGTAATTCTTATGACAATGACTCAATCCAACAATGATCAACTGATGCGCCCGGTAAGAGAGGTGGGCATCGTCGGCTATGGCGCGTATGTGCCGCGCTACCGCCTGCCGGCCTCCGAGGTGGCGCGGGTGTGGACAGAAGGCACGGGCGGGACGCCGATTAAAGAGAAGGCCGTGCCTGGCCTCGACGAGGACGTGGCGACGATGTCTATCGAGGCGGCGCGGAACGCGCTCGCACGCGCGGGCATCTCGCCCACCGACATCCGCGCAGTGTGGGTCGGGAGCGAGAGCCACCCTTACGCGGTGAAACCGACCTCGACCATCGTCGCCGAGGCGATTGGCGCGGTACCCAACACGCAGGCCGCCGACTGGCAGTTCGCGTGCAAAGCCGGGACCGAGGCGATGCAGGCGGCCATCGGTTTCATCGGCTCCGGCATGGCGCGGTACGCGCTGGCGATTGGGATGGATACGGCGCAGGGGCGGCCCGGCGACGCGCTCGAATACACGGCGGGCGCGGGCGGCGCGGCCTATCTCCTCGGCCCGGCGGAAGATTCACTCGCGGTCTTTGAAGGCTCGTTCTCGTTCGTCACCGACACACCCGACTTCTGGCGGCGGCAGCACGAGCTCTACCCGGAGCACGGCCAGCGCTTCACGGGTGAACCGGCCTACTTCAAGCACATCACCAGCGCCGCCGAAATCTTCATGGAAAAAAGCGGCACGACGCCGAAGGACTACCGCTACGCCGTGTTCCACCAGCCCAACGTGAAGTTCCCGCAGCGCGTCGCCAGGCAACTCGGGTTCACGGATGAGCAGATCCAGGCCGGCCTGCTCGTGGGCGTCATCGGCAACACCTACGCTGGAAGTGCGATGATCGGGTTGACCGCGATCCTCGACGAGGCGCAGCCGGGCGATCGCATCTTGCTCGTCTCGTTCGGCTCCGGCGCGGGGTCAGATGCGTTCGGCCTGCGCGTCACCGAGAAGGTCGCCGAGCGGCAAGCCCGCGCCCCCAGGACGAAGGATTACATCGCTCGCCGCACACCGATTGACTACGCGACCTACGCCCGCTTGCGCGGAAAACTGGCGATGGAATGATCTTTACCGCTCTCCAACCGCGTCCTCGCGGTTGAACTGGCGATGGAATAAATATGCGTGAAGTTTACATCGCCGGGGTCGGGCTGACGCCGGTCGGCGAGCACTGGGACACGTCCCTGCGCGTGCTGGCGCTGGAGGCCATCCATACGGCTCAACAGGACGCGCCGGGACTGAGGCCCGAGGCGCTGTTCGTGGGCAATATGCTTGCGCCCGAACTGAGCCGCCAGGCGCACCTCGGCGCGCTGATCGCGGACTTCGCCGGGCTGCGCGGCATCGAGGCGGCGACGGTGGAAGCGGCGGGCGCCTCGGGCGGCGCGGCCCTGCGGCAGGCCGTGCTGGCCCTGGCCTCCGGGCAGGTGGAGTGCGCCCTCGTCGTCGGCGTGGAGAAGATGACCGACCGCGTCGGCCCCGGCATGACCGCCGCGACCGCGACTGCCGCCGACGGCGACTGGGAAGCCGCGCAGGGCGTGACGCCGACCGCACTGGCCGCGCTCCTCATGCGCCGCTACCTGCACGAGCATCAGGTGGAACTCAAGGACTTCGCCGGGTTCAGCGTGAACGCGCACGCCAACGCGAAGACCAACCCGAACGCGATGTTCCGCAACACGCTCACTGCCGAAGCCTACCTCCAAGCCGGCATGGTCGCCGAGCCGGTCAATATGTTCGACACCGCGCCCGAGGCCGACGGCGCGGCGGCTGTCTTTGTGTCCTCGAGGCCGGGCCGCGTCCTCGTCGCGGCCTCGGCGGTGGCGACCGACACGCTGGCCGTGCACGACCGGCCGGATTTGCTCACGTTCGAGGCCGCGCGGCGTTCGGCGGAGAAGGCTTATCAACTCGCCGGCATCCGGCCCGGCGACGTAGACCTGTTTGAGCTGCACGATGCGTTCACGGTATTCGCCGCGTTGAGCCTGGAGGCCGCCGGCTTCGCGGAGCGCGGGCGGGGCTGGCAGCTCAGCGGAAGCGACATCACCCACGCGGGCCGCATCCCCATCTCCACGTTTGGCGGGCTGAAGGCCAGAGGCAATCCCGGCGGCGCGACGGGCGTGTATCAAATCGCGGAGGTCGCCCTGCAACTGCGCGGGGAAGCCGGCCCCAACCAGGTTCCCGCGGCTCGTTGGGGGATGGCGCAATGCCTGGGAGGGGCGGGCGCAACCGCGGTGACGCACATCCTGGAGAGAGTGGACGTGTAGCGCTGATGCGAACGGAAAAGCAGCCGTTCGATATTGACCGGGCGATGGGCCTCCTCCGCGAGGCCGTCCGCCCCTGGCCGAAAGCGGCGATGTTCGAACTGGCCGAGGAGGGATTCAATTCGCCCTTTGAGTTGTTAGTCGCTTGCGTCATCTCCATCCGCACGCTGGACGAGGTGATGCTGCCCACGGCGCGGCAACTGTTTGCGCGCGCCCGCACAGCGGAAGCGGTGACCCGCCTCACCGTACAGGAACTTGACGACTTAATCAGCGCGTGCACGTTCCACGAGCGCAAGGCCGCGCAGATTCACGCGCTGGCGCAGCGCGTAGTCGAGGAATTCGGCGGATCTCTGCCCTGCACCCAAGAGACGCTGTTATCCTTCGTGGGCGTGGGGCCCAAGTGCGCCAACCTGGTGTTGGGGATTGCCTGTGGCCAGGCGCGCATTGGCGTGGACATCCACGTTCACCGCGTGACCAACCGTTGGGGCTACGTTCACGCGCCTAACCCCGAAAAGACGATGAAGGCCCTCGAAACCAGCCTGCCCTCCCGTTATTGGGTCGAGATCAACCAACTGCTTGTGCCATTTGGCAAGCACATCTGTACGGGTCAGTCGCCTCGGTGCTCGACCTGTCCCCTGCTCGAAATGTGCCAGCAAGTCGGCGTGACAGCGCATCGCTGATTTTGATAGTTCCTGATAGCCCAAAAGCGATATGGTTATCCTGGAAAAATCCAGGAGGTGTTTATTATGGAAATCTCACGCCATTGGCGATTACAGCAACAACGCTATGGTTTAGTGGGCGAGGTCTGCCCGCACTGCGACGAGAAAATCTTCCCGCCGCGCGACGTGTGCCCGCACTGCGCCGGGGAGGCCAAGACCCCTTATGTCTTCTCCGGCAAGGGCGAGGTCTACTCGTACACCACAGTGTACGATGCGCCCGAGGG